>CAMZKS010000106.1 GCA_947311285.1 uncultured bacterium
ATGAGGTAATGAATACCGCTCAAATTGAAAAGCTGCGTGATATTTTAACACGAGAACGAGCGAAGCTAGCAGAGATTGATGCAAAGTATGGCAAAAAACCGAAAATTGATCCGATTGAAGCGGCAAAAAAAGAGGAAGAACTGGCGCAAAAAAGATCAGCAGAACAAGCGATATTAAAAGCACGTGAAGCTAAAATTAAAGCGCAAGAAGCGGCAGAAGAAGCAGATATTTTATCTGAGCTTGAGGGGCTTTAAATTTTAAGATTCAAAATTCGAGGTCGACCTAGAATTGCTTGTTTGAGATTGTTTTTGAACTTAAGTCTTTTGTATTAACATTTGGTGAAGTTTGTTTCTTGGTTCGAGGTCGACCTTGAATTAGGGTTTTGGTATGCCGAATATTATAAGAGATTTTCATAAAGACACTTTTTACCACGTTTATAATCGAGGTTTTAATAAGCAATTATTATTTTTAAGTGAGGATGATTATGATCGTTTCATCCGTAAAATAGCGGAATATCAACAGCGATTTCCTAGTATTAAAGTTTCAGCGTACTGCTTATTACCAAACCATTTTCATTTTCTGTTACAAGATAAATCAACCAAAGATGAATTAGAAAAAATAGATTCTAGGTCGACCTTGATTTCAGCATTCATGAAAGGTTTGCAACTTTCTCATGCGATGTATTTTACAAATAAATATGGTGAAATAGTTAAAAAGAATTTGAAATTGCCCGTCTACGAAGGCCGATTTTGCTCTAAGATGGTACTTAATGATGATTATTTAGAATCCGTAAAAAATTATATTGATTGTAACGCTTGGCGTCATGCGCTTGTCTCTGATCCACAAGAGTGGGCTTATTCGAGCTATCATTGGAATTCTAGGTCGACCTCGATTTCAGAGAAAAGGCTGAAGAATAGCTTAAGCAAAAGTGATTCGAGTGATTTTTATGCAGAATTAGAGTTTTAAGGTCGACCTTGAAATCATTCTTTTATTACTAAAATAGAAAAGACTACGACGGCGTTATAGATACGCTTGGCTCTCTTTGGCTGGGTGAAAAGTCTCCACATCCATTCAAGCCCAACGTTTCGAAAAGCCTTTGGCGCGCGAGTGGTTTTACCGGTCCAAAAATCAAAGGTGCCCCCAATGCCAACAGCAATTTTAGTATTTTCAAGGTCAACCTTGAATTTATCGATCCAAAATTCTTGAGCTGGAGAGCCAAAGGCAACCAAAACAATATCAGGTTGAGCTTTTTTTAATTTTTCACTTGAAATTTTCGGATCACCGTCCTCACTACCGGCAATAATTAAGGTTGGATATTTTTTTTTCATTAAAGCGGCGGCTTTATCTGCGACATTAAAACCTCCTAAAAAATAAACGGATTGTTGTTTTTCTGCCGCCATGGCACATAGTTGTTCAGCGAGGCTCACTCCCGTGATTCGAGTGATTTTTTTATTGTATAAAATTTTTATCCAAAAATAAATACCAAAGCCGTCACAAACGTTTAAAGATGTGTGATTTAATAGTTTTTTGAAACCTTTGTTTTTGTGCGCTTCGACTAGAAACTCAGGATTAACCGTCGCTAAATGATTAAACTTAGAGCCTCTTAAAAAATTTTCTAACTTAAGTTTTATTGAGGCTTTACTAAGTAAGCTAAGAGGTACGCCAAGCAGAGAGAAATTCTTCACACATTAAACTTTAAACAACTTTTTGTTCATGGCTAACTAAAACTTGAGACCGGTCTTAGTTTAAAGTTAAGTTTAGCTGAAGTTTGAGCGATTGATTTTTAAGCGTTTTTAAACTAGGTTGAACTTAATGGCACATTTAAACATGGATTACGTAACTAAAAAAGAATTTTACAAAGCTATTGAAGCCTTACAAGCAAGCCTAATGGGAGGTATAAAGGATATGATGGAGGTAATGGGAGAAAAGCTTGAACAAAGACTAGAAAAAAAACTAGAGCAAAAACTTGAAGAGAAGCACGAAGAGACTCGAGTATTTTTAGGCGCTATGATTGAAGATGCGGAAGAACGTTTTTTACACACGAGTCATGATCAGGTGTCATTAAACGGAGATGGAATTGATAAACACGAAGCTCGAATTATACGTTTAGAAACGGTAACAGGAGAGATTTAGAGCATGAAAAGATTTACCCATCGTAACGAAGGTTTTGTGTGTGAGCACTGCCAAGCTACTGTTCCAGAGGCTGTTGGTACGTGCAGAAATCACTGCACGCAGTGTTTGTATTCAAAGCATGTGGACGTTAATCCCGGGGATAGAGCGGCAGCTTGCGGCGGTAAAATGAGACCCGCCAGGCTGGAGTTAAAATCGGGTTTGCCATACCGGATAATCCATGTGTGTCAAAAATGTAAATTTGAACGTCCTAATAAAGTGACCGAAGACGACAATAAAGATTCACTGATGACCTTAGTCGATAAGTTTTAAGCGCTTGGATTAGAGACAAATCGTTCCATCAGACCGATACTATTACCGATAGCGTCATCCAGGCGGGCGGCTACATCCGTAGGCAGTCCGGTACAGCCAGCGGTTCTGGCGCCTCTAATTTGATGAATACGGATTAACCGAGCATCAGAATTTTCGTTTCCCATAGCCGCAGGATCGGCACTCCAGGCCTCTTCAGGCGAACCTTTGTAGTCACCTTTCATGCTTTCTAGCCCACGAACCCCCATTCGTGAGGTATATTTCCCCCCATCTTGCATTTGGTAAAGTTCAAAAGACCCTATGGGGGTTGACCCGCTACCAGAAATATTGCCTACGCCGCCGTAACCATGAGTGGCAGGATAAAGGCTTGCTTCATCTTGTCCAGGTAGCCATAAGGCCGCGGTAGAGGTGGAAATATTGTGTAGTAAAATAGGCTGCTTCGCAGAAAAGTTAGGATTATTACCTGCATTTCGATAAACAGCCGCTTGCCAGTCTGCTGGAAAGCGCTCAGCGGCCTCTTCCGCAGCGGCCAAGCGATTTGGAGGAATTTGCTCTTTTAGTTTTTTAATATTGTAGAACTGATTGTTCATTTCAAAATTCCCTTCATAGACTTCACCGTTGTATTCTCGTCCACTATTGGTGGCAGCGCCTCCTTCTGGCGAATAGGTGCTCCCCGTACTACTAGGAAAATTTAAATTAGCGGCGTCTTCTGCAGAGAAATTAAAACCAAGCTCCCATAATAAATTCTTGATGAGATCAACTAATGTTGGATTATCTGTTACGCCACTTTCGCGAGCCGCTGCGATTCGATTACTAATTATTTGTTGCTGTGCTGGTGGTACCGTCCGTCCTTTCCCGGCAAAATATTCACTAGTTCTAGCCACTGGATTTGTGTCATGACTCTCTACTCGTTGATCAATTTGCTCAGTTAGCCAGTCGTTTACTTTAGCTGGGTCATCTTTAATATCAGCGGGAATACTTAAATCTCCGGTGTCTATTTCACTTAAAAGTGAGTTTCGTATCGTACTAAACTCTTTTTCAGGTATTTTATTATAGCCCGGTTGGGTTCGTAAATTTTGAAAATAAGCGAAGTAGGGGCTTGGTTCTACTTCTGTCTCTATCTTATTACTACTAGTATCAGCGCCTGCTGGAATGGCTGAATTTGGTGTAACACCCAGCCCCGTTTCTACGTCGGTAGAGAGTTGTGGACATTTTTCACGAGACTCAGCACATACCTCAGCTCGCGCTCTTTTTTCTGGTTCTGTTTCAACGGCAGGTACCGAACCTAGATGAGGGCCATCGTAGATGAAACGAGGTGTAGGATTTGAGGCTGTTTTTAATAAATATTTCATTTTAACTTACCTTTCTATACTGTTCATAGGCCGCTTGCATTTTGCCGTGATAGTTCAATTTGGCATAGCCTGAACCATTGTAACCATGGGCAAATGAACGGAAATCGGGTTGTTGCCCTTGAGCAATATGAGGCACTAAATCTCTTGTTTTTAAAAAACCTCCAAAAGCAGCAACTTGTTCACTAACACCGCCACTTTGAAATTTATTTTTCATATCAGTAGCACTGGTATACCCCATTCCTAAAGTAGTGGCATTGAGTCCCATAATTTGGAAAGCTCCAAAACTGGTAGCTTCATCTTGCCCTTTACTAGCGTGATGTGGTTCAAATCGAGTCGCGCCCATATCTCCGCCACTTTCTACGGCTACCACGGCTTTAAGCGCGGCTGGATCAGCTCCAATTTGACCGGCAAGGGTTTCAACTGCTGCTAAAAGTTCGGTGTTACTAACACTAGGAACGTCAAAAGTTCCGGGGTAGACATTCCCACTACTATTTGATGTTGTGGCATGATTACCGCCAATACCAGCGGCCTCTAATATACTACCAATATTAAATTGATTCGTTTCAGTTATTTTTTCCCCTGTTTCTGGGTCTGTGTAAGTATTTTCACTAATATCTACTGGATTCTCTAATAGATCTTGAGCCGCCTCTAAAAAGGCTTCATATTCTTCTGGTGTCATCTCTGCCATAGCTTTCGCTTGTTCTTCGGGCGTCATTTGAGAAAACAAATTACCAGTAGCTTCGCTTAAAGCTTTGGCATCAACATCCGGATTTTTTTCTAAGTAACTCGATAGCATTTCGGCCTCTGAATTACCCCCAATCGTTCGATCTTCAAAAGTTTCTAAATCAATACCTCTGTCGGATAGAGCTTGAGCGGTTTCTGGTGTTAGTTCTGAATTTGCTGAAATATTCTTATCCTCTTGTCCCATTACAACGTCCGTTCCATCGCCGCCTTCAATAGTTGCTTTTACTTGAGCAACATCTTCGATAATCTTATTCGCATTATCCCATAGATTGGGATCTTTCAGGAAATTTATAGGTCCGACCATCACGCCTTTGCCAGCGGCCTGTTTAGCACTGGCTTCAACAACGGAGGTTGTGTCGGTCGTTGTTTCACTGGTTTCCGTTTTAGCGACTACCGGTTCAGAGTTTTCATGGCCTTCGTGATAAACAAAGTGCTTTGTGTTTTCGTCCGTCAGTTTGAATAGTTGTTTCATAGTTTATGCAACGTTAGTTTGAGTTTCTTTCCGTGCAAAGAGCAGTGTATCACCTACTTTTGAGGCCCCTAGTGTGCCACCACCATCAGGTAAAATTCCAACAGCATGATTTATTAAAGAGTTGAAGTCGGTTTAAAATTACTTTCATGGTCTATGCTTCAGATTTATTATTTGATCCTCGACCTTTAGTTACAATAGCTATTTCTGGGGCACCAGAGACAGGTCCTAAAGAAGTCTTAACGCCGTTGTTAAGGTTGTCTATAGTATTATATTCTGTGAACTTACTAGCGCTTTCATAACGAACTCTATCGGCAGAATTTCCAGCAATAACTCGGTTGCCAACTTTTATCCCAATATGTCCGGATCCTCCTTGTCCAGTAGCTTCTCGAGCCATTAAAGAATCGCCCGCATCTCCACCAGCTTCACGAATGACAGCATTTACAAAAGCTCGGCACCAAGGCGTTTTATTCGTATCTACACCATTAAAACTATCAGCCTCAGTGGTGCCTTCTTGCATTCCTATTTTGCCTTCTGCAATTTGTGCAACTCTTCTTGCTAAATCGCCAGTGGATCCCTCTTGCTGAGTAATTGTCGCTAAATAGTTTGGATTCTCCTTAATAGCGTCTTCTAAATCACGCATGTTTGTTTTGGTGTCAAACAAGGCTTTGGCAACAGTTTTTAAACCTGCATTGTTAGGATCTTCTTGTAGTTTAGTTTGTATCTCTGTATAAGATTTATCTAATATAGTATTTATTTCTGCAATATAATCCAAGGCGTTACGAGTGGTTTCAGCACTTATTTCGTTATTCCCTTCCGACTTATCAAGTTGTGTACGAATACTTTGTTCAGCTTCTCTTGCAGATCGGCTCATTCTGGCTAGATCCGCAGGATTTTTAATTCCATTTTTTACCATTTGAGGGAGCTTGTTGCCGATTAAATTTCCGGCTTCAGGGCTAATTTGGTCAATACTCCCTAAATTTTTATTTATTTGATCAATACCAGTTTGCGCTTGTCGTCGAGGATTTCCTTTAGGTCTAAGGGCGTTAGTGGGTGCTTGATCAGTGCCTTCATGTCCTTCAGGGGTTCCGAAATATAAATAACTTGTTTTTTGATTGAAAGCCGTTTTAAATAAAAATTTCATATTTCAAAGAGTACTTAGATCAGTTTTTAATTGCTTCTCTGCTTTTTCCTGAGTTACAACTTCTTTTTTAATAAATTCTTGATGCATGATCTTTAAAATCTTGTGTTGTAATTCGTGAAAGAAATTAGGGTTTTCTTCTACAGCATGAGCCAGGATGGTCGTTTCTTCTTCGACTAGGTGCTGTAAGGTAGCTAAAATGTTTTTGACTTGTGTTTCATTTAGCTCTGGTAGGGCGGTTAGTACTTTTTGTTTGAGTTTTGCATCAAGCATTAAATCTTGATCCAGTAGTAATTGGATTTGTTGTTTTAAGTTTTCCATATTATCTAGCTATTTTACCATGTTTCACTGGTAAAATAAAGAGAAATGAGGTATAATCATGTGATGACACAACAAATACCGATGGATCAATTACAAACACTTCTGCAAAGAAATCTATTTTTGTCAGCAGAATTGAAAGTTAAGATTTTGGCGTCAACACCAGAGAAGCAGTTAGAAATTATGCCCTTGATAACCTCGATTGATACCAAGCAGACAGCACTTTTTAAAAAAGCCTTAGCTAAAAATCCTCACTTTTTTGCGGACCTTGAGAACGGAGCGATTCATCAAGCCTTAGCGAAACTGATTAAAGAAGAAGAATCTTTCCGAATGGATGAAATTAGTGATGCCGAAGCACAGTTAAACCAAGCCTTAGAAGAAATTTAAAATGAAATTTTTACAAAAATCGTTTTCAGGTGTTTCTCGATTTATTTACGAGACAAATGTTCCGGATACCGTTAAATCGGCTCCTGAGCCAAATGAGGCAGAAGATTTGACACCTCAACAGGCATTAGAGAAGGCTATTTGGGCGGTTTCAAAGAATCCAGATGGGTTAGCAGAAGTGGAAGCTTTAGAGGCTTTGATTCAGGATCAAGCGGCATTATTGGCCGATAAATTAGGCGATAATGCAATAGAGGCCTTTAACGCTTATGCAAAAGGAAACTCAATTGAAGGTAGTTCTTTAGAAATTTCTGAAATAGAAGGACTGGCAGAAAATATAACGAGTTCTATGGAGAACACAGAAGGGTTACCCTTAACCGAAACCGAGCAGACAGAAATGGAGGGTATGAATAATCAGGAATTTTTACAAAAAACTCCAGAGGCGCGGCTGCGTTTTGTAACAAAAAATAATACCGAATCTAGTGCTGTGGCCTCTGGGACTGTGGAAAGTTTGGAATTTACTTTCACCTTTAATGGTCGTTATAATGAAGCGTTATGGCATAAAACTACAGCCGGGCAAGTTTTACCGGCAGAGGTGCGATCCGTGTCGGTTGGGGGAAATGAATTTTTCCGAGAGGCAGACAGTTTAAGTGGTGAGTTTTTTAGCGTAAGTGGCGAACGGCTCAAAATTCATGAAGGAACAACACTTTCGGCTATTAAAACGGGAGACCTGAGTGAAATACAGGCGAATATTGATAAAAAGCTAGAAGACTTAAAAGATCTAAGCGCTGGAGAGAAACTATTAGCAGAATTTGCTTTGGAAAAAGGTATTGATCCTAAATTTGCTGCAGCAGCCTTTAGAAAAGAAGGAGATGTGATTGAAACGGAGGATTTACCCGGAGGCGACAAAGCGCTCACGATTGAGTACAAAGCTAAACTAGAGTCATTTTTAACTAACGTTGATAGAGCCAAAGATGCCTTTAGAGATGTGTCTCAACAACAAAATGAGGACTCTACAGAGTATTTTACGGAAATTGATGGCAGAGTGTCGCCTGAGTTTGCGAGTTTTTACATGGGTTTTGATAATCAAGCAGAAGCTCGAAGAGTAGAGGTTATGACTAGCGCTGGTTATAGCATAGATGAAATATCTGCGAGCCAAAGCTGGTTGACGAAAGCCCAAGAACGAGCGAATAATTCAGGGTATGGGGGAGAGATGGCAGAAGTTAGTGCAGAAGATCTACAAGGTATTTTGGAAAATAAAGACCCAGCGCAATTGGAAGCTATGTTTAAAACGATTAGAGTTTACCCACCAGGGAGTGAGATTGCCCAAAAACTGTTCACTTACGCGGCTATGAAAGCGAATATGGGACTCACGAATGAGGAGATAGTAGCTTGGGGGAAATCTCCGGGGTTGCACAATATTCTTGACAATGAGTCGAAAGGAAAGGTTGGAGTTCTTAATTATACATTGCAAAAACGGGGCTCTACTTTGGCAGAAGTTAAGGCTGGGAAAACGAGGGGGGCTCGCTCTTCCGCGTCTGGACTGGGACAATGTTTATATAGTAATGTTCTAAAATATTATCCAGATGGAATGGACGGAATTGGAGATCCTTTAAATGAGGCTGTTGGGATGTTGCGTTATATAAGGGATCGCTATGGTTCTCCTGAAGCCGCTAGGTCTGTTTACGGAAAAACAGGGACTTATGTTGATGGTCGAACTGGGCGAGTACGAACAAAGTCGTTCAGAGAAGGCTATTAATACTGGTTTTTACAACTAGAAAGCGTCTTACCTATCTTCCCAATTTATAAAAATATTATAAGACTCTATTTTATATAAATAACATATTTTTTTTGGGGTGATAACATAAAAAACTCGTAAATTCCCTTGCAAAGGGGCTTTAAGGGTGGTTAGAATTAGGGCGTCATATTATTTAATCCCACATTAACATGTCAAAAGGTGATCTAATCACGGCTATCGCAAACCGAGCTGGTTTAACTAAGAAAGATGCAGGTGACGCTCTTGAAGCTTTCATCGCTACTATTTCTGGTGAACTTACAAATGGTGAACAAGTAACAATTACTGGTTTCGGTACTTTCAAAGTATCACACCGAGCGGCTCGTACTGGAGTTAACCCACAGAATCCATCTCAAAAGATTCAAATCAAAGCTTCAAAAGTTCCTACTTTCAAAGCAGGTAAAAATCTTAAAGAAGCTGTTAACGGTAAAAAATAATTTATTGTTAAATATTTTTTTAAAAAGCCCCGCTTTGTGGGGCTTTTTTTAATACAGAATATTTTGCTTCCTCGACAAAATTAATATCTAAAATAAAAGAGAGATTTGAAAATAGATCTCTCTTTTGATTTTTTAAACAGGATATTTAGAAGCTAAATTATGACTCGTTTTCTTGTTTTAAGTCTTGCTTGTTTTCAGTCTTAGCCTTCTTGTTTCGGCTTCTTTTTCGTTTTGGTTTTTCGCTCTCTGGCTGCTTTGAACCTACTTGGTTTGAAGCCGGTTTCTTTTCAGGATGAAGTGTGAAGTCTTCGGTTAAAGTTTCAATTTCGCTTAACATGTTTCTGAATTCTTGTTTTCGTTTTTTTAATAAATTCCTTTCTTCCTTAATTTTATTTTCTAGCACTTTGATTTCAGTTTTGTAATCTTCCACATTCTGGTTGTGGGTCGTAACAAAGCCTGTGATTTCAGCTTTAATACTTTGTAATGAAGAAAGAGGGGTACTTCCATCACCTTTTTGAGTTTTTGTTTTTGGCTCTGCTTGGACCTCTTTTTCTATGGCCTCAACTTTTTCAACCGCTGTAACTTCCTTAGTATCCGTTTCTGCTATAACAGCAGGTGTTTTATCTTTTTCAAAATCAAAAGTAATGGCTGGCGCTTCTTCGGCGGTAACTGACGCGACCGTGGGAGCGCTTGTCTCGGTTTTAGTTTTATTTACTACTTCTCCTCCTGTCTCTGTTTCAGCAAAAGGATTAGCTACTGCTGGTATTTCGGAAACGATGGCGGCTGGGGCCTCAACGGCGCTTTCACTCGGGACAGCATCCGTGGCAAAAGGATTAGTTGTTGCTGGTACTTCGGCAACGATGGCTGCCGGAGCCTCAACTACGCTTTCACTGGTGACGGCGTCGGCGGCAAAAGGATTTTCACTAACGCTAGGTGTTGGTAAGACCACTTCTGCTTCGGTTGCAAAGGGGTTTAAGGGTGCTGGTTCAGCGGCTGTGACCGTTGAGACTTCTTCACTGGCTTCGGCTATTACTGGCTCCGTTGCTACCGGTGTTGGTACAACGCCTCCAACAGGCGTGGCAAAAGGATTTTCGGCTACGGCTGATGCAACGGGTGAGGCGGTAACGGCCTCTGGAGTAGCGTTATCCGCAAAAGGGTTTAATGGTGTGTGGGGAACTTCTGCTGGACTAGCGGCCACAGCTGGTTCTGAGGGAGCGAGCTCAGTCATTACAGGCTCGCTTGCAGCGACGACTGGTTCAGTACTCAAAGGCGCGTCGGTTACATTGATAGTAATATCATCACCAAATTCAGTAGCGGTGGCTGGAGGCGTTACCATAATAGGCTCTGTTGGTGGAGGTGTAGTGCCTGCATTTGAGTTCGCTGTTACAGAGGTGCTTGGATCAGTTGTGCTAGTCGAACTACCCTTACTATCATCACTATCGCCCTTACCGCCGAGTCCGAAATTGAAATTAATACCCATGTGTATTTAGTTTTTATTAAGTGATCCGCCGACCTTTGAAAAAGTTGACTTTAAACCTTAGATCTCAATACTGTACCTGATTTTCACTTGAAAAGCAAATTAATGTGCTTGTAAAGAGATGAGATAACTAGAATGCCAGAAAACGTAACTCCTCAGCAACTAGCGGAAACTCACGAACAAGCACTTCGCGAGTTTAATTCGATCAATGATTTAGAATCATTGAAAACTTTTGCGTCTGAAACGGTGGGTAAAAAATCAAATCTTGGAAATTGGTTTGCGCAGCTTAAAACACTTGATGTAGAAACTAAAAAAGAATTAGGGCCAAAGCTTCAAGCTTTTAAAAATTACTGGGAACAGGCTTGTATGACGGCACAACAAGAAATTGAAACAGCGATTTTAAATGAAAAATTAAAATCCGATTTTATTGATGTAAGCCAAAGTTATCCGGCGAGAAAAGGAGCGATGCACCCGCTTTCACAGGTGCAACGACATATTGAAAAGATTTTCACGGGTATGGGGTTTGAAATTGCCGATGGTCCAGAGGTGGAAACTGAGTGGCATAATTTTGATGCGCTTAATGTGCCGGAAAATCATCCAGCTCGAGATATGCAAGACACTTTTTTTGTAAACTCAACGAAAGATGAGTCTTTAAAAAACTCAGTTTTAAGAACACAAACGTCAAATATCCAAATCAGAAAGATGCTTGAAAAAGGAGCACCGGTGCGAATTATTGCGCCGGGACGTGTGTATAGAAATGAGGACGTAGATGCGACACATGATGCGATGTTCTATCAAGTAGAAGGCTTAGTGGTCGATGAAAATATATCGGTTTCACATCTTAAAGGCACCCTTGAAACAATGCTTTCTGCAGTATTTGCTAAAACCATGAAAGTACGCATTAGACCTGGCTATTTTCCGTTTGTAGAACCGGGACTTGAAGTTGATATTTGGTGGGAATACACCGATAAAAACGGGAATGAGAAAGGGCGTTGGCTTGAGTTCTGTGGTGCTGGTATGGTGCACCCGAACGTACTTCGTAACAGTAATGTCGACCCAGAAAAGTATTCAGGCTTTGCCTTTGGGTTTGGGTTGACTCGCTTAGTAATGATGAAATACGGTATTGAAGATATTCGTCTGCTGGCCTCTAACAAGCGCGAGTTTTTACAACAGTTCTAAATCAAGACCGAACAGGCTTGTATAGACAAGTCTCTTAAAATCACTACAAACTTATTACTTAAACGCTTTAAACTTAAAAAACTATATGTCCAAGTTTCAAAAAAAAATCGAAAAATATCCGCTGAACATCCAACAGCTTATTGCTAAAGGACGTGATCAAAAATTTATTACGGAACAAGAGCTTATGTCGGTCGTGCCCAATGTAGAAGAGAATCTTCTGCTTTTAGATGAACTTTATGAACTTTTTTTAGACCTTGGCGTGGAAGTGATTGATGTAAAGGAAGAAAAAATTTGGCGAGAGCGTATTAGTAAGAAAGAGGGGGGGGTGCTTAAAGTAACCATTGATGATGTAGAGCCGACAGATCAGGATTTAGCTCAAGAAGAGGCCGAAGAATCTGAAGCAGATACAAATACCTTTGTTGATCTTTCAGAGATCTCAAATGATTCAGTGCGAATGTACTTGAATGAAATTGGTCGGATTAATCTTTTAACGGCTCAAGAAGAAGTTGATTTAGCAAAACGAATTGAGAAAGGTGATTTATCAGCAAAGCAGAAGTTAGCCGAATCAAATCTTCGATTGGTGGTTTCTATTGCGAAGCGTTATATCGGTCGAGGATTACCTTTTCTTGACCTGATGCAAGAAGGGAACTTTGGTTTGCTTCGGGCGGTTGAGAAATTTGATTACACGAAAGGATTTAAATTTTCGACCTACGCTACGTGGTGGATTCGTCAGGCTATTACCCGAGCAATTGCGGATCAGGCCAGAACAATCCGAATTCCAGTGCATATGGTGGAAACTATTAATAAATTGACGCATACACAACGGCGTCTGCAACAAGAGCTTGGACGAGAACCTTTGCCAGAAGAAATTGCGGCTGAAATGGACTTAGATCTTAAAAAGGTGAATCATATTCTTAAAATTTCTCAAGATATTGTTTCACTTGAGTCGCCGGTTGGATCGGAAGAAGATTCTAAGTTGGGAGATTTTATTGAAGATGAGAGTGCGCTTTCGCCGTTTGAAACAGCACATCGCGAGATGATTAAAGAAAATATTACAGATTTACTACAGTATTTGTCAGCTCGAGAACAAAAAATCATTAAAATGAGATTTGGTCTTGATGATGGAGTTCCACACACGTTAGAGGAAGTCGGGAAAGAGTTTAATGTAACTCGGGAACGAATTCGTCAAATTGAGGCTAAAGTACTTGAAAAGCTACGAACGCACCCAATGTCGGTTAAAATTTCAGAAGACCCAGGGGCGCACAAAAAATCAGTAACGGATAATTATCCACTGATGCAGGGTTAGTATTTACTTGCGTTTTATGACGCAATTTCTATTTTATGTCTCGATAACCTAAAACAATTATGGCTAAAAAAAACGATCAAAACGTAGTACTGTTAACTAAAGAAGGGTTAGCGAAAGTAGGATAAGAGTTAACGATGCTAAAAACGACTGGTCGGAAAGAAGTTTCAGCTCGTTTAGCCGAAGCCATTTCCTATGGAGATCTTTCGGAAAATTCCGAATATGATGAAGCTAAAAATCAACAAGCCTTTATTGAGGCTAGAATTTTAGAGTTAGAAGAACAACTGAAAAATGTTGAAATCATTGATAATTCCAGTTCAGAAAAAGGAACAATTAAAATTGGCTCAAAAGTAACACTTAAGCGAGTAGATAGTGAGGCCATTGAATATACGATTGTGGGTTCAACGGAAGCGGATCCAATGACACACAAGATTTCAAATGAATCACCCGTTGGAGAAGCTATTTTAGGGAAGAAAAATAAAGATAAAGTGAAAGTACAAGCGCCAGGAGGGGTATTTGAGTATACAATCTCTAAAGTGGCTTAACTAATCGCCGTTGCGTTTTGTGCGTTAAGTTCGAACTCTAAACATAAATTTATGTACAGAGTTCGAACTTTTTTTAAGTCTCCTTGTTTTTTTATTCGCCAATTTCAAGGTAATAGTTAACCTTGAGTTACCTATGACCTATAAAGTAACGGCTGACGATTTAAAGCGAGTAATTGAAAAAACAGAGTTTGATAATGGTCATTTTTTTCATCATGGAAAAGTAAGAGATAGTTTTGTGCTGGATGCAAAGCGTCGCGCGATCGTTGTGTCCGACAGAGTCTCGGCTTTTGATTTTGTTTTGGGAACTATCCCTTTTAAGGGGCAAGTGTTAAATCAGCTAGCGGCGTGGTGGTTTAAGCAATTAGAGACATTAGGCGTGCCGCATCATTTAATATCAGTGCCACATCCAAATGTTTCAGAAGTTAGAAACGTAACACCACTGCCAATTGAAATCATTGTTAGGGCGTATTTAACTGGCACTACAACAACTTCTAGTTGGTATGCTTATCAGCATAACGAAAAAAGAATTAGTGGCCTTGAGATGCCAACAGGAATGAAAAAAAATGAGATTTTTCCAGAACCAATAATAACACCGACTACAAAACCTGAAATTGGACATGATCGAAATATTTCACGGGAGGAAATTATTGAAGAAGGTTTGGTGAGTTCTGAGATTTATGCGCAAGTGGAAACACTGGCTTTGAAAATGTTTGCCCATGGGCAAGTGGTTGCGGCTAAGCAAGGGCTTATTTTAGTGGATACTAAATATGAAATGGGATTGTCAGCTGAAGGGGGACTCGTGGTAATTGACGAAGTGCATACCCCCGATTCGTCACGCTATTGGATTGCTGAAACCTATCAAGATAAATTAGAGAAAGAAGATGAGCCTGATTCCCTAGATAAAGAGTTCGTCCGGAGAATGGTCGTTAATGCGGGCTATGACGTTGATAATGAGGATCAAAACCCTAAAGACTTTATGACGGACGAAATTCGTGTTGAGGCGGCACAAAAGTATTTAGAGCTATTTGAGCGGATGACAGGCGAGCCTTTGAACTTAGAAAAAAATGACGATAGTCAGGGAGTGATTCAAGAAGCGCTCAAAAACCTCTAAAAGATTAGCTTTAACGATTAAAGTCTGAAATTGTTACACTAAATACTACAAAAACCTGAAACTTGTTAATTAGGCAACAGAGTTTTGTATCAAAAATTTGCACAAGAGCTAATAAGTTTGGTACATTAGTGGGTGCATATTTTTTAACCAAAACAAAAATGCAAACATTAAAACAAAAAGGGTTTACCCTTATCGAATTGCTAGTAGTTATCGTGATCATCGGTATTCTAGCAACTATTTCAGTGGCTACTTTCTCTGGTTATTTCGCCAAAGCTCGTGATACAGAACGTCAAACAGCTGTATCTAATGCGGCTACTATCTTGAAAACGGCTCGAGCGGTTGAATCACTTGTAAGCTTTGGTGCTGATGGTGGTGCAAAAGATATTGATGATAAGGCTGAGTTTGATGCAATATTATTGTCAGAAGGTGGATATAAAATGCCTGCAGACGCCGCGACAACTGGTGGGTATGGTTTTGCAGGTGATGCTCAAGACTTTGTAGTTTTTAGTTGTAGTGAAGAGAATGTTGGGAAGATGTTTGCGGCTGGGACGGTTACAGGAGTTGCAGCAGCTCAAGCTGATGTTGCGACTATTTGTGCAGATCCTTCAGTTATTGGAACAGCCTTTGACGTAGCTGGTAATGGAGATGTAACACCTATCAATGTAACAAACTAATTTTTTGTTTTCCTTTAGGTTTTCAAAAGACCTCACTTTTGTGAGGTCTTTTTTTATATTTTGGTAGGTTTACTGAATTAAATAAAAGTCATTACAGAAGCTTTTTTTAATGTGACAACGGAGGGTGCTCCGTTTTTGTTTACTATGTTTGGGATGAGCTTATACTTAAAAAGTACTTAATTTTTTTTGATGAGAAGGCTCGCGTTCACATTAATAGAGGTGTTAGTTGTGATTGTAATAATTGGTATTCTTGCGGTTATTACCGTCCCACAAATCTCTAGGTATCAAAATCAAGCCGAAAATGCTCGGAGAGAGGCATTAGTTGCTAATGTTGCAAAGATTATTATAGCGGATGAATTTATTTCATTGGATGGTGTAAATTTTGCAGATCTAGACGCCGATACTTCTTGGGGGCAACAGACCCTGTGACTTTAGCCGATATTAAGACTCGTTTAAATAAGCAAGATTATATTTTGGCTTCAAGGAATAAAGGGGGATGCTTTTTATATGGTTATGCCTCTACGGCTTTGAATTATGCAGACATGCTTGTTATTGCTGATAAGAAAGGATCGAGCGATTTTATTTATAGTGGTACTGTTGTGGCAGCACAAGAAGCTAGAAATGTAACCGCCATTAGCTGTGTTCCTGGGAATGAAGGCGTAACGGGCGGAACCTGGGCGGGTTACCAGTGGTTGAATTTAATTCCTTAAGTTAGTAAGGCTTAAGTTGAATATTAAGTTTAAGTGAGTTTTAGGGTTTGTTTTTTAGATTCTGAGTGCTAGGTTATTATTGATGAGTGATGACAATAAACCTGTAACAGAGAAAAAGTTAAAAGCCGCACTTGAAAAGTGTGCTACAAAGGATGATTTAAAAAATCACCCAACTAAAGATGACTTGAAAGAGATTCTTAAGAATTATCCGACGAAAGATGATTTGAAAAATAATAACAATGAATTGTTAGAAATGTTTACCATTGTTATGCAAGAATTTGAAGTGCGTGATAAAAATTATCGTGTTGAGTCTGAAAGGCATTTCCAAATACTGTTAGAAGAAGCGGAAGAAAGATTTTTGAAAACAGGCCATGACCGAATCGGTTTATGTGAGGATGGTTTAAAAGCCATTAATGCTCGACTTAGAAGGGTAGAAGCCGTAGCATTCTAATTGAATGCTTAAATATTGGATTGCCTGTCGTGTTTTACATATAGGAGTTGACCTCTTGTTGGTGTACCTTGCCTTTATTCTCGCCTATTTAATTAGGGTTGATTGGATATTTTCAACGGACTTTGAGTTTGGTCTCTTTGCGGTTATATCTTTTTTTGGAGCGGCTTTATGGATTTTATTTCTGGCTTTTTCTCGCTATTACCGGGTGCCACCGCGCTCTGGGGCTAAAGAATGGTATGACTATGTGTTAATTTTTATTGGTGGAGTAGTGGCGAATGGGGCGTTGATTGTAACTTATTTCTTCCCACAAGAAATTTTGTTCTCACGATTTATATCGGTTTATGCATTTGTGCTTGGGTGTGTGGCTTTATTGATAACCCAAAATCTATTTAAATTGTTTATGGCGCGTTTAAAACGAAATAATAAGCAAGTTTATCGATTACTAATAGTCGGAGCTAATAATGTAAGTGAAAACTTTATAGATCAGCTTGAAAAAAATCCTTATGCGTTATATCAAATAGTAGGGGTGATTGATCCTTATGGCCTTAAAAAAGAAATTAAAGGAAGTAAAATTTTAGGAAAACTCGATAAACTAGAAAGAGTGTGTGAGGAGAAAAAGGTGACCTCTATTTTACAATGTGATGCTTTTGAGCAGACACTGAATTTAATTTCTTTTTGTGAAGAACACGATATTAAGTTTCAGTTTGATCCAGCTCTAAGAGGTATATTTGAGAAAAATTTAAGAATTAGAGAAGTGGCTGGGCACACAACCATATCTTTTGTGAAACGGGACTTTAAAAATGACTCGAAACGAAGACGCTACGCCGCTATTGATGTGGTGCTGAACCAAGTGTTTGATATAGATTAAATATTTTTGTGTGTAGCTACAAAGCAAAGACCGGTTTCTAGTATCAAATCAATTTGTAGAGACCGGTTTTGTATTTGGTGTCAGTAGATTATGCGTCTTTTAGAAATCTAAATCTTTAACTTTAGCTGCGTGGGTTTGGATGAATTTTTTTCGTGGTGGTACTTCATCACCCATTAACACCTTAAAAATGTGATCGGCACGCTCAGCGTCTTCTACGGTTACTTGGGCCATAGTTCTTGTTTCTGGGTTCATGGTAGTGTCCCATAGCTGTTCAGGGTTCATTTCCCCGAGCCCTTTATAACGTTGAATATTTTCTGGCCTGATATCGTGATCTTTTAAGATATCGTTTTTTTCTTCATCGGTCATTGGATACCAAGTCTGTTTTCCTTTTGAAAGTTTATAGAGCGGTGGTTGTGCAATAAAAATATTACCGTTCATAACCAAGGGTTTAAAGTGTCGGAAGAAAAGTGTTAGCAGTAGTGTTCGAATATGGGCTCCATCTACATCAGCATCGGTCATGATTACAATTTTTTTGTAACGGAGTTTTTCAATTTCAAATGTATCTCCAATACCGGCGCCCATCGCAATTACTAAATTTTTAATTTCGTTATTTGCCAGCATCCGATCTAGTCGGGATTGCTCCGTATTAAGGATTTTACCTCGTAGGGGTAAAATAGCTTGTGTATGACGATTACGCCCTTGTTTAGCAGAACCACCGGCACTATCTCCCTCTACAATAAAAATTTCTGAATCATTAGGGTCTTTAGAGGCGCAATCTGCTAATTTCCCCGGGAGCGTCATGCCTTCTAGTGCCCCTTTACGGATAACGGTTTCACGAGCCGAACGAGCCGCTAAACGGGCACGAAGTGCTAAGGCAGATTTATTAACAATGGCTCGGGCTTCATTTGGATTTTCTGAAAGAAATTCAGCAAATTTTTGTGAAAAGATGCGATCGGTAATAGTTCGTACTTCTGAATTCCCTAATTTGCCTTTGGTTTGACCTTCAAATTGAGGCTCAGGTACTTTAACCGAAATAATAGCGGTTAAACCTTCACGTACATCTTCATTTGTGAAGTTTGGGTCTTTATCTTTTAGTAAGCCGTTTTCACGAGCGTACTTATTCATAACGCGCGTCAGCCCCATAGAGAAACCTGTTAAATGGGTTCCACCTTCACCCGTTTGGATGTTATTGGCAAAACTGTAAGTGTGTTCTCTGAATTCGTGGGTGTACTGCATCGCAATTTCTACTTGCACGTCATCCATGATACCCTCGAAAGATAAAATCGGACCGATTTTATCCTTCCCTTCATTTAAATGATGGACGTAAGAGCTAATACCGCCTTCAAAATAAAACTGAAGCGTGTCTTCTTTGTGTTTTCGTTCGTCGCTGAGGGTGATGGTAATACCTTTTGTTAGGTATGCCTGTTGACGTACTCGTTTTTTAATAACGGCAAAGTCGTACTCTGTGGTTTCGAAAATACTGTCATCGGGCCAAAATTGTACACGAGTTCCGTTTGATTTGGATTTTCCTGTTTGGTTCAGTGGCTCAACGGGAACCCCTTTTGCAAAGGCTACAAAGTGTTCGCCTCCATCACGTTCTACCGTTACCTCTGTTCGGGTAGATAGGGCGTTTACCACAGAGATACCAACTCCATGTAATCCTCCAGAAACTTTATAACCACCGCCACCAAATTTTCCTCCGGCATGCAGAACGGTTAACACTGTTTCTACCGTTGAAATACCGGTTTGAGGATGTTTCTCTACCGGAATGCCTCGTCCGTTATCTTGTACAGAAATAGAGTTATCTTGATGTAACTTAATTTCAATGTGGCTACAGTAACCAGCCATCGCTTCATCAATCGAATTATCTACAACCTCCCAAATAAGGTGGTGTAAGCCTCGCGTATCAGTTGAACCAATATACATTCCAGGTCGTTTTCGAACGGGGTCTAAGCCTTCTAAAACCTGGATATCGGAGGCGCTGTAGTTTTCTGTCATGAGTGCTAGTAACTTAATCTGCTAAATTTTAAAGTGTTTCGTTGGTAGAGGGAAGCGATAAGTGGTTGATTTTGTTTGATATTAGTTTAATTTGTATTTATGGCTCTAGTTTTCGGTGAACCAAAATTTAAAGCTAGGGGTGAATTTGATTTTTTAGCTTTATGGAATTGGCGGCAATGAGGTACGGGAATAAGTTTTTCCTATGGTGAATGTGATGACTCGTTAATAATTGGTTATTCGAATGTTGTGGCTTTTAATGCGTTTTACTCGAGACACGGGGATCTGCAAAGTGGTCACGGGGCGCTTGAGTCTGTTAAAATGCGTATTGACGCAATACTAAGACATCACAACTACTCGTTAATGGCGTCACATGAATATATAGGGGCAGTATACAAAGTGTTATTTGATGGAGTAGATTATTATTGCCCAGCGCTAGTGAGCTAAGTTCTAAAACTGGACTATTTTCTTCTTTTTAAATAAATGAAGGCTTTTTTACTGAGGGTTGAAACCCTCAGCTGTACTTCGCTGCGTCATTCTCGGTCGCGAGGATCTGAACGAACCTTTGATTTGATTCTCCCTGCGGAGAATGACGAATAAGATTGTTTTTTATTTGTATTTGCCTCGGCTTGTCAGTTTTTTATACTGCTCTTGAATATAAAACTTAACCACAAATATTATGGGATTGATGAATCAAATGGGAGACATGTATAAATTACAAAAAGAAGCGAAGCGTATTAAAAAAGAATTAGCGAATACACATATTTATTCTGAAGCCGATGGCGTAAAAGTTACTGTGAGTGGTGAACAAGAAATCATTGAAATAGAATTTTTGAACGAAGAAATCATTGGTGACGCAAAACGTTTATCTAAGGCGATTAAAGAAGCTTCAAATAAAGCCTTTAAAAAAGCGCAACAAGTAGCGGCAGAAAAAATGAAAGCGGTTATGGGCGGCATGCCTGGTATGTAATGAAAAAATATTTATTATTAATTGTGATTTTAATGGGGCTCTACTTTACGGGTAGAGTTCTTTATTTTTGGGATCGCCCAAACTCAGAAGAGGGGACTCGAGTATCTTTTTCTATTGTGCCTGGCAGTAGCTTTAACCGTATTAAAGATTTACTGGAAGATAAAGGTTTAATTGCAGATCCTTTCAGTTTTGAGATTTATGCGCGTTATCATAAATTACGTTCAAAGCTTCAGGCGGGGGATTATGTCGTGCAAAAAAATCTAACTTTTGCTGAACTCGTTGAAGTTTTGCAGAGCGGTAAATCGCAAGAAATTCGAATTACAATTCCAGAAGGCTCTACGATTGCACAAATAGATGATATTTTAGCTCGTCGTAGTTTAATTGAGCCCGGGGAATTTATTGAATGTACTAATAGCTGTGACCTTGGTTTTAAAATTAGTTCCTTAGAAGGTTATTTATTTCCTTCGACTTATTTTGAAAATGTGCAGAATTTTTCGAACAAAAAATTTATACAAAGATTGTATAACACTTTTCAACAACAGATTGCTCAGCTGCGTAAGGATATTCAAAAGTCTGGAAGAACTTTAGAAGAAACGGTTATTGTTGCCTCTATGATTGAACGAGAAGCCTTTGGTTCTAATATGAAAGAAAAACAACAAATCTCGAATGTAATTTGGAAGCGACTAGATGAAGGGATTGCCTTAGGCATTGACGCCACGACTCGTTATGAGCTTAATGACTGGAAAAATCCGTTGTATGCGGCTGACATTGAAAAAAATACCCCTTATAATACGCGACGAAAATTGGGTTTGCCCCCAACGGCGATATCTAACCCTGGTTTTGATGCCTTGAGTGCGGCGGTAAATCCAATCGAAACAGATTTCTATTATTACCTGCATGATAGTCGTGGGGCTATTCGGTTTGCAAAAGACTTGGCGGGACACAATCAAAATAAGCGTGATTATCTTTATTAAGATTTAGCGGGCATGAAAACACTACTCGTTGGTAATTTTGGCGCTCAGAATGTGGGAGATGAATTAATTTTGTCTGCGGCGTTAAACGATTACCCAAATGCTTGGGTTATGACGGCGAATGCTAAGGCGAGCCAAAAATTTTGTGATCAAAAATTCAAGACGGTTCCGTTTCCACCAACGGCGTTTAGAAGTTTATGGCGCTATGGTTTTGAATCGGTTTATCGAACAGAAGTAAAAAATATAAAACACTTTGATAAGATTGTTTTTGTTGGTGGTGGCTTGTTTGCGATCAAGTTGCGAGCGTGCGTGCTTTGGTATTTAGTTTTTAAATGGTTGAAATTTCTAAATCCTGCGGCAGAGTTTCGATTTGAGCACCAAGGGGTGGATCAAAATTTAAATGGTTTAGCAAAAAAGTTAACCCAATGGACGTTTGCGAAAGCTGATTTTATTTCGGTGCGAGATAAAAATTCTCAAAAAGCTTTAACCACTTTAAATATTTTAAAGGTAGTGTTAACCCAAGACCGAGTCTGGCTTTGGCTGAATGATTTGGCTAAAAGTTTGAAATTTTCGTTTAATCACTCAGAGGATTCAGCAGGGCTAATATTGCTTAATGCGTTAGATTTTTGTGAAAAAGATATCTTTGATATTGAGCATAGAATAAATCATAAAGTGGTTAAGTTCGTGGCCTTTGCGCCTTCTGATTTGAAATTTGCCCCTTTAGGTCTTCAAACGGTTTTACCTAAAACCCAACAGGAGGTCTTCAATTTATTTCTTTCGTCTGATTTGGCTATTGGGGAGCGCCTTCATTTTATGATTGTGGCGCAATGTTTTAGCGAAAACGCGGCAGAGATCTTTTTACTACGAGCTTCTTATTCAGAAAAAGTGGCTTCATTTGTGCGTGAGCATAAAATTGCTTACCTTTCGACGCTCGTAAAACAAAATCAATTATTGTAGTGCTGTCGGTTCCACTCGTAGGTAAGAATCGCCAGTGAGCTGGCGACGTTTAGGCTTTCGGCATTGTTATTCATGGGGATTTTAAGCGTTTTGTCGGCTAACGCTTGTGTGGTAGCGCTTACCCCTTGTCCTTCATTGCCAAATATTAATGCCAAACACTTGGGGAGTGTAGTTTCTGATAAACTAGACCCCTCAAGACTAGTGGCCATAATGGTGCCGGCAAAACTTTTTTTCCAAGTGTTTAGATTTGTAATAGTTTTAACGGGTACGTGAAATTGTGCCCCCATACCAGCCCGTAATGCTTTCGCACTCCAAATATCCGTGTTTTCTCCGAGTAATAAAACTTCGTTTACGTTCATAGCTAAACAACTTCGGAGCATAGTGCCTATATTCCCGGGATCTTGAATGCCTTCAAAAATGATAACGAAGTTAGGGTTATGATTAGGGGGAATTTGAGGTTTTGAGGCAAGAGATAAAAGGCCTACCGGAGATTTGGTCGGGCTGATTTTAGCCATGAGGCTGTCTGGAATTTCAATTAAATCCGGTAATTCTGAAAAATTCTTGAATTCTACTGAATTAATAAATTTAGTGGAAACAAGGGTGTGCCACAATTTAGCTACAGGGCTCTTTAGGTACTCTGTATGAAGATGTGTCCCGTCTAAACAAATCAAGTCAGGCCTTTTGCGTCGATTAAAAGTTTTAAAAGTTTTAATTATAGGATTTTGAGCGGAGCTTATTTTAAGCGTTTCCATTAAATTCATTTTTACTATCTAATTTTTTTTGTAAACTCAGTCGGACAACATGAATAATACACGAAAAAAAATTTTGATTCTAGGGTCTGGTCCTTATTGTATTGGGAGCTCGGTTGAGTTTGATTGGTGTGGAGTTCAAGTTCTGCGAACATTAAAAGCGGCTGGCCACGAAACAGTGTTTATGAATTCGAACCCAGAAACGGTTTCAACTGATTTTGATGAGTGT
Organism: uncultured bacterium; assembly: GCA_947311285.1. GTDB lineage: Bacteria > Patescibacteriota > Gracilibacteria > UBA4473 > UBA4473 > JAACPJ01. The sequence goes on from CAMZKS010000106.1 coordinate 23,266, forward strand.
GATCGTTTATACTTTGAAGAACTAACACTAGAAAGAGTTTTAGATATTTACGAGAAAGAAAAACCAGAGGGCGTTATTTTTTCTACCGGAGGCCAAGTGGCACAAAATTTGGCGATGCATTTAGAAGCCTATGGTGTAAATCTAATTGGAACCGCGGTTGAATCGGTGGATCGTTGCGAAGATCGAGAAAAATTTTCTAACATGTGTGATTTGCTGGGGATTGATCAGCCGGGGTGGGCGAGTTTTGAAAATTTAGCGGATGCGTACACATTCGCTGATAAAGTTGGTTACCCAGTGCTGGTTCGCCCTTCTTTCGTTCTATCGGGAGCGGCCATGGCGGTAGCTACAACGCATAAAATGCTGGAAGAGTATTTAGAGTCTGCGGTTGGCAGCACTAAGAGCTCTGTGGTGATTAGTAAGTTTTTACAAAATGCTAAAGAGATTGAGTTTGACGGTGTGGCGCAAGACGGTGAAATTATTGTATCGGCCATTGCGGAGCATATTGAGAATGCCGGTGTGCATTCTGGGGATGCTACGATTGTATTACCGCCGCAAAATCTATATTTAGAAACGGTGCGTCGAGTACGAAATATCGCGCAAAAGTTAGCAAAAGAACTTAACATTTCTGGACCGTTTAATATTCAGTTTCTAGCCAGAGAAAACGAAATTAAAGTTATTGAGTGTAACCTGCGGGCCTCACGAAGTTTTCCGTTTGCGTCAAAAGTATTGGGGCAAAACTTTATCGAAATTGCAACTCGAATTTGGCTTGGTGAAAAATTAGAACCTCAAGAAAAAAGCCTACTTGACGTCCAAGCGGTTGGAGTGAAAGCGGCGCAGTTTTCGTTTAGTCGGCTAAAAAATGCAGATCCAAACCTAGGTGTGGAAATGAGTTCCACGGGGGAGGTCGCTTGTTTCGGTGATACGATGGAAGAGGCTTTCTTAAAGAGCTTTATCTCGGTTGGGTTTGAGCTTCCAAAAGCAAAATCTAAAATTTTAGTAACACTGGGAACGATTAAAGATAAAGCTGATTTTTTACCGATTGCGAAGAAGTTTAAACGACTTGGGTTCACCTTTGCTGGTACGGAAGGGACCGCTCAATTTCTACGAGACAACTATTTTGAGTGTGAAACGGTATATAAAGTTTCATCGGAAAAACATCCAAATGTAGTGGATATGATTGAAGAAAAGCAAGTAGGGTTAGTGATTAATACTTCGAATAGATTTTCTCATGAAGAGATTTCAGATGGTTATCTAATTCGACGTAAAGCCATTGATAGAAACACGCCGTTACTCACAAACCTACAACTTTCAAAGTTATTAGCTCGTAGCCTAGAACAGATCCCAGACCTAAATGATTTAGAAATTCTATCTTACGATGAACGGGCTAACAAGTAGCGTTTTACTCTCTCTGAGCGACTTGAAAAATGACTAATATCCTGCTATAATGGTAGGATTTATGAAAAAATTTATAACCCGATTCGGATTTTTCGCCTTTAGTTTAGTGCTGGCACTGCCTGTGTTCGCACAGTACGCGGCTGAAGAACCCTCCTTATTAGAGAAACTAGGGGTGTTTGGGGAAATTATAAAGTGGGGGATTGCAATCTTTATTTTTGTTGTTTTTATTTTTCTTGGATTTTTTACCGCTAAAATTGTGGCTCGTCGCTTTCAAAAAAGAAATAAATATACCGCACATAAGGAGGTAGTATTACTGGTTGAACGAGCGACTTATTTTACAATTATTATCCTAGGAGGGGTTATAGCCTTCGCCACTGTTGGGGTGGATTTAACGTGGGTATTAGGGCCTATTGGAGTGGGGTTGGGGTTTGCTTTTAAAGATTTATTTGGGAATATTATTGCGGGAATGGTGCTGTTAACCCAACATAAATTCAAGATTAACGATGTTATTCGGATTAATGGTCAATTGGGACGTATTACGAATATTGAGATGCGGACAACCGATGTACAGGCGTTTGATGGTACAAACTTAATTGTTCCGAATGCGGATATGTTGACGAATGTTGTACAGAATTTTACAGCTAACACTTATAGACGTATTTCAATTGAAGTAGGCGTGCATTATTCAACGCCATTACCTTATGCAATTGAAACCGCTATGAAGGCGATGAAATCCAACGAATTAGTAATTGAAGATCCAGGTCCAGAAGTGTTAACGACTTCGTTTGGAGACTCAGCATTAAATCTCGAGGTTCGATTTTGGATTGAATCCACCACTCGTTGGTGGACCGTAAAGTCTGAAATTGTACAAGCGATTAAAACAGAGTTTGATAAGGCTGGTATTACGATTCCGTTTCCAATTACAACGTTGTCACTTGATCCTTATGACAAAAATTTGCTTCAAGGGTTTAATGTTACACCAGACCTTAATCCGTCTTATACGGGGTACACGGCGAATGATTTACGACCAAATGTTTCAGCCATTACAAATAAGGTGGAGCCAACGGTTTAGAGAATTAAAATGTGTTAGTTTTTTTGTTTCGAACCCAGGGTTCGCTTCTGAGGTATTATAAAAAAGTTTTTAAGCCCGCAGGGTTTAAAAACTTTTTTATGGTGCCGAAGAAGGGAATCGAACCCTTACTCCTTACGGAACGGGATTTTGAATCCCGCGCGTCTACCAATTCCGCCACTTCGGCTCTAATCTACCAACCGATTGTATAAATGATTTGGCTACCGGCAAGTTTTATTTTTAAGTCTTTCCGGTTGTCACAA
>CAMZKS010000107.1 GCA_947311285.1 uncultured bacterium
CTGGCAGTAGTGTCTTTTTCCAGCAGGCATATATTTCTGATTTAGGCTCTGGCACACTAACGCCTTGTAGTTCAATGCGTTGCCCATTTTCTAGCTCATATATATGGGGCTCGACTATTTTGCTTATCCAGCCGTAACTTACCGAGTCAAGATAGGTTTTAGAACTAGATTTCAAATAACTTGTTTTCCCCTTTAAGCGTTGTCGTTCACGCAATTTATACCAATTGTCACACGATCCCCACCGCCCTAAGCGCTGTGCTTGGGCGAAGCTTTGTGCTTTTAAATAAGATTTATCGATTTTCCCTGAACCTAACTTTAATTGTGCCCAACCTTGGCGCAGCAACATCAAACCAAGATCTTCCTGCCCCTCAATCTTTATTTCACCTTGTCGGTAAATATCCGTAGCGCGATATTTCTTATTCCATTCGATCTTTGTAGGTCCTTTAATAAGATTGTTTTTTAGGAAATATTTTAATTGATGTTGGTAACACTGTGTTTGATGAGTGACGGCTTGATCTCGAGCTAACTTTATACCAGAGAGCTGAACACGAATACGCTTGGTTGTTAAATATTGATCGTTCTCTAATACTTCGGTTATTATCACCTTCTCCCATTTTGCTTTAGTAATTGTTATTGAGTAAATAGGAAAACAAATAAGTAAAAGCGTTGCCAAATACGTGTACTTTCTTAGCATGTGACTCGATTAATACCCTATATATGTCTAATTACAAAACACTGCCGAACTCTAAAATTAGCTTTGAGCTAACCATCGAAGAAGCCGCTCTGAATAAAGCGAAAGCGGCGCTTATCAAGCGTTATCAAAGTGAAGTTTCGATTAAAGGTTTCCGAAAAGGGCACGCGCCAGAATCTGCCGTTATAGCTAGTATCGGACAAGAACGACTGGCTTATGATTCGTTAAATCAAGCGGTTGACCGAGCCTATGCTCAATTTTTGAGCACAGAGGATATTCAAGTTATCTCACAACCAGAAGTGGATATTGAAGATCCAACAAAAACACCAATGACGGTTAAATTTGAAGTAGAAGTGTTCCCAGCGGTTAAAGTAGGAGACTATAAAAAAATTAAAGTAGAACGGGGCAAAGCTAAAGTCGAAGACGCGGAAATTGATGATGCGTTGCAAACGATTTGTGCGCAAATGGAAGTCGCGAAAGAAGTTAAACGTGCGGCTAAGGATGGTGATTTAATTGAAGTGGATTTCGCAGGAAAAGATAAGGGTGGCGCCGTTATTCCGAATACAAATGGAGAGAAGACTAAATTTCGCATGGGAATGGGACATTTTCTACCTGATTTAGAAGCCGCTTTTAAGGGGATGAAGGCTGGAGAAGAAAAGAAGGGGGTGAGAGTTAAATTTCCAGAAGATTATCATTCAAAGGATTTTGCTGGCAATACGGTGCTGTTTGATATCAAGCTGCACGCGGTCAACGAAATTGATCCTTCATCTCTAACAGAGGACCAAATTCAGCAAGTGACAGGGAAGAAACAAGATCTGGCTTCGCTTAGGGCTCAAATCAGAGAAACGATTACCATTAACAAAACTAAGGCGCTCGAAAAAGACGCGATGGATGCTTATACTAAAGATCTAGCAAAATTGGTTAAGGCGGAATTACCGGCTAGTTGGGTTGAGCGTGAAGTGAGCAGTCGTTTGAATCGAATGCAACAAAGCCCTCAGTACCAAGAAGATCCAGCTAAGTTTTGGCAAACAATGGGAAAAACTGAAACGGAATTTAAAAAAGAACTCGCGAAAGAAGGGGAGCAAGACTTGCTTATCTTCTTAGGGCTCTCTGATATCGTTAAAACAGAGAATGTAGAGCTGGATAAGGATGAGCTGGGGCAAGCCCATCATATGGCACATAAGCATCTTCAAAATGATGGTGATCATGCGAGTGAGGCCCATCATGTTGAAATGGAAAAGGCGACCCTTAACTTGAAAATTGACAAATTTCTGCGCTCCGCTATAATGAGTCAATAAATAAACATAAAAAAATGCAGTCTATCTACAAAACTTTAGCCGCCATATTTTTATTTATTGGACTTATAATTTGTTTTGAAAATATCTTGATGGCGGCGCCTATAATGATTGGATTTAGTTATATGGGGACGTCAAGCTTGTTTTTCCCGCTCTTGGTTATTCTAACGGTAGGTATTATTGGGGGTTTTTTTATGGGGCTAGCGATTGTTTCTGGAAAGAATAAAGGCGATCTGGATGATGATGGCGAGTTGGATATCTAAGCTTTTTATTTATGATTAAAGCGACTTATGTCGCTTTTTTTTTGCCTAAAAAGTAGAACAATATATGTGTTCGGCCTCTAGTTTGCGAACACTTAAATTGAACAAAGTGATACAAATATGAGTTCATGGGTATAGTTTGTAGTCAACAAATATCAATCTATAAGTGGCATATTGAGTGTATATAGAGAAAAAAATTGACATAGAAAGAAAAAACGAATAAATTTTGTGTACTTAATAGTTCTGCGCAAATAAAATGCTCAAGAAGATGTTTGGCTCCGGAGCGAGAGTAAAGCTACTACAACAATTTTTACTAAATCAGGATGGAGAGTTCTTTATACGAGAGCTTACACGTATCTTAGATGAGCAAATCAATTCATTGAGGCGTGAGTTAGAAAATCTTGAGAAGATTGGCATGTTGAAGTCTCGAGAGAGGAACCGTAAAAAATATTATCGGATTAATCCGCACTTCCCTTTATTACATGAGTTCACTTCTATTATTCGAAAGAGTAATGAGAAATACCAAACGATTATTAAGAAGATGAACAAAATAGGAGATATTGAGCTTTGTGTGCTTTCTGGTACTATTGTGGGAAATAAAAACGCAGTAGATGTATTTGTGGTTGGCTCCGTTAACGTCGAGGTGCTACAGAACTTTGTTGATAGAGAATTCGATGAGGAGTCTCTGAAGGTGGGCGTTATGAGTAAAGAAGATTTTCTTTACCGTATTACGCTTAAAGATAAGTTTGTGGCGCAATTATTTTCTGATACAGATAACTTGATTTTGAAGAATAAACTTAAAAAAGACACTGAATCCTTAGTTTCTTAGAGAAAAAATTTGCAAGAGGCTCTAGAGCCTCCTATACTCGCGCGGATTAACGATTAATTTAAATATGTCTAAAATACTTCAAGAGTTCGGAAACCAATCGTGTAAAGCTTCGGTGCCAGAATTAAAAGCTGGTTACTTGGTAGCGGTACACCAAAAAATTAAGGAAGGAAATAAAGAGCGAGTACAAATCTTTCAAGGAACGGTTATTAAAACTAACGCCGGTTACGGTGTTAATGACACCTTTACGGTTCGTAAAATTTCAGAAGGTATTGGGGTAGAGAAAACATACCCAATTCATTCTCCTACGATTGTTAAAATTGAAGTGATTCGAGCTTATAAAGTTCGACAAGCGAAATTACATTATCTACGTGAATTAAGTGGCAAAGCGCTACGAATGAAAGAAATTCCTCTTAAACTTAAAGAAAAACTATTTCCTAGACCTGAGGTAGCAAACACGGATGCAGCACCAGCTGAAGAAGTTAAAGAAGAAAAAACTGCGTGATATTACATTAAGAATTTGAATATAAAAAAGCCCCGCTCTGCGGGGCTTTTTTATATTATCAATTTATAAAAACTCTGTTTTGCCTCGAATCGATTGTAATTTCTTAATCAAATTCTGAAGATCCTGAAATAAATTTAGGATGACATGTTTTATTTAAACGTCGTTCGTTTCACCTAGGTACGTTGTATATAGATAGTTTGTTTGGGCAGGAAATTCTGCCGCCAAGGTATCCACTTGTTTCGATACCGGTAGCACGCCGAATTTTCGACGTAAGGTGTAAATATCTTTAAAGGTTTTACCGACTAAGCGGGCAATCATCTCATCGGAGAATCCTAAAACCTTAGCCTTAAGTAAAAGATTCTTGTCTAATACCTTATTTTTCTCTAGTGCTTGTGCCATGTCGGTCACGCGTTTAACCTGTGTTAAGAACCAGTGATCGATTTTTGTAAATTCAAAAATTTCTTCTACTGTGTAATAATTTTTATATAAAGCTTCTGACACCGCAAACAACCGTCGAGGGGTTGCCAGTTGTAGGTACTCAGTAACATCCCCCTTGTCTTTAAACGGAATAGGGGAGTCCAAGATTCCTTCACTGCCTAGCCCCAGCATTCGGACGGCTTTTTGTATTACTTCCGGGAAATTACGGCCTAAGGCCATCACTTCTCCCACGGATTTCATTTCAGTCGCAATTTGTTCCGAGACCTTTCTAAATTTCTGTAGATCCCAACGTGGGATTTTTAAAGCTACGTAATCCAAAGCCGGTTCAAAGTAAGCTGTCGTTACTTTGGTAATCGCATTCGGAATATCTGAGAGTCTTTTGCCCAGCATAATTTCTGCTGCTACGGCCGCTAGTGGATAGCCTGTTGCTTTTGACGCCAAAGCCGAACTTCGACTTAAACGAGGATTTACTTCAATAACTCTATACTCCTGTGGATCGTTTGGGTTTAGTGCGTATTGAATATTGCATTCACCAATAATGCCTAAATGACGAATCGTTTTAATCGCCACGGTTCGTAGCATCTGCCATTCTTGGTTACATAAGGTTACCGATGGTGATATCACAATAGATTCACCGGTATGAATGCCTAACGGATCAAAGTTTTCCATATTAACCACTGTAATACAGTTGTCCTCGCCATCACGCACCACTTCATATTCTAACTCTTTCCAACCTCTTAGGTCTTCTTCTACTAATATTTGTGGTGAAAAAGCAAAAGCATCATTCACCATAGCTTGAAACTTATCAGCCGTTTCACAAAACCCAGAGCCTTGTCCACCAAGGGTGAACCCCGCGCGCATGATAAGCGGAAAACCAATTTCTTTGGAAGCAGCTAAGGCTTCTTCCATTGTGCGTGCAGCAATTGATCGTGGCGTTTTAACTCCAATTTCACTACATTTTTGTACAAATATTTCGCGATCTTCAGTGGCTTTAATAACCTCAACAGGCGTTCCAAGTACTTGTACGTTGTACTTTTCAAGGACACCTGATTCTTCTAAATCAAGACCACAGTTAAGGGCTGTTTGTCCTCCGAATGATAAGGCTAGGGCATCAGGGCGCTCTTTTTGAATAATACGTTCTACAAAGTCTGTGGTAACGGGTAAGAAATAAACTTTATCGGCACAGCTTGAATCTGGAGCAAAATTTTCAGGGTCGGTTTGTACCGTCGCAATATTTGGATTAATTAAAATCACTTCATGCCCATTGGCTTTAAACGTTTTAATGGCCTGTGATCCGGAGTAATCAAATTCACCGGCTTGACCTATTTTGAGCGCTCCAGAACCGAGTAGTAGTATTTTCATCTGATAAATATTAATGCCTTTATTGTTTTTATCAAACCCCTAGGCGCCAGTTTTTAAAGAACGCGAACCAGCTTAGGAAAAATAATACCATAAAGATAGTGCCAGCTAGTCCAACGCTGATAAGTGGATTCACTTCTTGAATGCCTAAGAACCCATAACGAAGGCCGTCCGCAAAATAGAAAAATGGGTTTAACAGAGAAAGTTTTTGTGCTAAAGGTGGGAGCATATCAAGGCTATAAAATATAGCGCCTAAAAACCCCATAGGTGTTAACACAAAAGTAGAAAAACCTGAAATCTGATCAAAATTCTTAGCCCATATACCAATCAACGTCCCCAACAGGGCAAAAGCTCCATTCGCCAAAAATAGCATTAGTAAAAATATCCCCCAATGCTCGGGTATGTATTGTCCAGTAAAAATTCCGGCTACCGTAAAAATTAAAATTGAAACCATGAAACCACGTAATAATCCGCCAAACAAATAGCCGAGTGTTTTTTCTAAAGCGGACAATGGTGGTAATAAAATATCAGATAGAGTTCCACTGTATTTAGCAATAATAAGCGAGCTGGATGGGTTTTGGTAGGCGTTATTGGTCGATTGCAAAAGTACGAGCCCAGGAATAATATAAATAGCGTACGGAACGCCCTTAAGTTCAGTGATTTTACTGCCAAGTGCGCCGCCAAAAACAGCAAAATACATAATCGCAATAACTACGGGAGAACCAACTGTTTGTGTCCATACTTTTAAAAAACGCGAAGTTTCTTTGTAAGTGAGGGTCCAGAGTCGGATTGGGTGTATCATTTTTTTGCCGTAAATTCTAAAAATATATCCTCAAGCTTTGGTTCTATGACTCTTAAATTATGCGCTCGTGGATATTGAGTCGCAATGCGTTCTAAATTAAAACCACCTTTCACCCCTTCTTCAACGGTTATCACCTTTCCTTCCTGAGTGGTGATTTCAAGTACTTTTTTCTTCCGAGCCAATAAGCTCTTTGTGGTTTCAAATACTAAGGTTTCACCTGAAACCTGAATGGCCACCTTATCGGCCAATAATTGAGCCTCTTCAATATAATGAGTGGTAAGTACAATCGTCATACCCTCTTTTCTTAGGTCTTGTAAAAATGCATAAAGTGAATTTCTTAATTCGACATCTACGCCGGCCGTTGGCTCGTCTAAAATCAGAATTTTAGGTTTATGGGCTAAGGCTTTTGCGATCATTAAGCGACGCTTCATTCCCCCAGACAGCTGTCGAGCGCGAACATGCTTTTTGTCCGTTAAACTTAGCTTATCTAATAACCAATTCACATAATTTTCATCCGGCTTAAGCCCAAATAAACCACGACGCATGCGTAGCATTTCAAGTGGTGTAAAGAAGGGATCAAATACTAGCTCTTGCTCCACAATACCGACTGCGAGTTTGGTCTGTAATGGTTTTTTTTCGGGGTCTTCTCCGAGTACTAAAATTTCACCACCATCTCTTTTAGTAAGACCGTTTAAACAATTAATAAGGGTTGTTTTACCCGCTCCATTGGGCCCAAGTAATGCCACAAACTCACCCTTGTTAACAGAAAAAGTTACATTTTTTAAAGCTTTAAGATCACCAAAGTTTTTAGTAACGTGATCAAATTTTAAGGCAATGTTAGACATTAGAGAGTTTTAATGAAATCATCAAATAAGTACTGCGCATCTTCTGGGCCGCCACAGGCTTCAGGATGAAATTGTACGGCAAAGATTGGTTTTGTGATATGTTTAATCCCTTCAACCGATCCATCATTCAGGTTTTTAAACCAAACTTTAAACCCTTCTGGTAGCGAGTCCTCACAAACCACATAACCATGATTTTGTGTTGTCACAATACAATGCCTTGTTTCTAAATCTTCTACGGGCTGATTTACTCCTCGGTGACCATATTTCATTTTCTCTGTTTTGGCTCCGGCGGCTAAGCCCAACATTTGGTTTCCCAAACAAATACCAAAAATTGGTTTTTCTTTCGCTAAAGCGACTTTCATCGTTTCAATCGTTTCGGTCACCGTGTCTGGGTCTCCTGGCCATTTGAAAAGAAAATTCCATCAAATTCGTAATCCGTATCGTAGGGATTTACGTCAAACGGAAAACGAATGATCTTAACGCCTCGTTCTAAAAAGTTTCGGAAAATTCCATTTTTGGCACCACAATCAACAAAAGCTACTGTTTTGCCAATATCACCGTTAGTCGGCTCAATGACGGTTATTTCTGTGGGTGAAACTGTGGGCACGTAGCGACCTTTAAGGCTATCAACGTAGCTGTCTGCGGGTTCTTGGCTTATGCTGCCCATAATACAACCACTTTCACGGAGTGTTTTAGTCAGTTCTCTGGTATCTACTTCGCACAAGGCCGGAATATTGTTTTTCTTCAACCAGGCGGAGAAATCTTGAAACGCTTGGTGATGAGAAAATTCTTCTGAC
>CAMZKS010000108.1 GCA_947311285.1 uncultured bacterium
CATTTTTTAAGTTGGGTCTCTCGGTTTCTAAATTCATAAAAATCATCAAATGCTTCATAATGAATAAGTCTGCTTAAATTATATTTCTGGCTAAAGCCTGAGACGACTTTGTTTTGGTGCTCCCAAACTCGTTTTTTTAAATTATTAGTAGCGCCAATGTATAAAGTTCCGTTTCGCTGATTAGTAATAATATAAATATAATACTGCATGGAATATTACCATACCCGATCCCTGCCTACGCAGGGAAGGTATGAACTTAATGGTTTATTCATTTTCAACCAATTGAAATATCATGCACCTCGGCTGGAGTTAGCTCGACAGCACCGTAAACGGTTCTTTCCGGATACAGTGCTGCAATCCAAGCCTTAACATCATCAAACAACACACCTTGATTAACGTATTTAACGTCGGCTTTAATCTGATAGCCTTTTAATCCTGTCCAAGCGGTTAACGCGACCGAGTCACCATCTTGCAAATTTTGACGTGTTTTTTTGAAAAAATAATCGACCAGAATTATTTTATCGGTCTCTATTTTAATGGTTGAAACCGGAACCACATTTAGCCCGTTTGGGCCGGTGGTAGCCAAGGCTTTTGCTTCCGATTTTAAGAGTGCGTCGATGATTGCTGGCGTTAACATGGGATTTGCTTGTGAGTGGGAAAAGGCCCCTTGCAGGGCCTTTGGCTTTTAAGTGTCAAAACGGTACGTGTCAGCAGGGGATGCTTCCCCGTAAATATAAACGTTAATAATTATTTTTTCTGAGACCTTAATAACTTCAGGTTCAGTTTTATTTGTTGTCGTTAAATTGATGTTGGTGTTTTGGTGATCAGAGCTCATATAAAAAGATTAGAATTATAAAATAAAAAACTCAACTTACATCCCCTCCTTAACCAAGGAGGGGAACGGAAGGGGTGATATATTTAACCTTCACATGCGGCGCATACTTTTTTCTGATTTAACTGTTGCGCTGCGTTCATACTATGTTGGTAATAAAGACTTTTGATGCCTAATTTCCAAGCTTGAATATAAAGGTTATTCACTTCTTTAATGGGAGTGTCTGGATGAATAATTACATTCAACGACTGGCCTTGATCGATAAATTTCTGTCGGGTAGAGGCTTGGTAGATAATCGCCATTTGATCGATTTCTGGATACGTTTTAAAGACTTCCTTTTCTGCATCACTTAAACAGTCAAGTTGCTGTACGGAGCCATCATGGTCTCGAATATGACGCCAAGTAGCGACCGTGTTTTCTCCTTTTGCCTCCAAAACTTCTTCAAGTAAAGGATTTTTAATCGTGGTTTTTATTTTTTGAATATCTTTTACGTAACAATTAGACCAAATCGGTTCAATCCCTTGTGAAACTTGCCCTAAAATAAAGGCTGATGAAGTGGTTGGGGCTACGGCCATGGTGGTGGTGTTACGACGTCCGTACCCTTTTAATACTTCTGGCTCACCGAACAGTTCACTCATTTCAGCGGAAGCTTTGTAGGTTCGTTTTTGTATTTCTTTAAAGATATCGTGATTCAATTTAGCGGCTTCACGACTTTCGAAACTGAGTTTGTTTTTTTGTAGGAACGAATGCCAGCCAAGAACCCCTAAACCGAGGGCTCGGTGTCGACGTGCAAAATTATAAGCCCGTTCCATAAACATAAACACTTTTTTATCATGTGGATCTTCGCTATCTCTGAAGGCTTCTAGTTTTTCAATGAACTCCGTCATTACTGTGTCTAAAAAATAAGTCAGGGTTTCAACGGCATCGGTGTCTTTCCAGGCATCGTAGTGCAAAATGTTTATAGAAGATAAACAACAAACAAAGGATTCGTCGTTCTGACTTGGGAGCATAATCTCGGTACAGAGATTACTCGCCCAAATTCGACGGTCTTCTTTAGCATAAACATCTGCGGTGTTGTTGTTTACGTTGTCCTCAAACAAAATATACGGGTAACCAATTTCACCTCTTCTTTGTAATACCTTTGCCCATAGTTTTCGTTTGTCTGGGTCTCCATCAACCATTGATTGCATCCATTCATCGCTCGCGGTAACTCCGTGAGTCAGTTTTTGAATGGGGTTTCCTTCGGTGCCTAAATCTAAAAATTCATCGGCATCAGGGTGGCTTAACGGCAAGTACGGGGCAAATTGACCTCTTCTAGTAGCCCCTTGGCTCACGATATCCACCATTTTATCGAACAACTGCATGAAATGAACGGCTCCAGATGATTTACCGTTATTTTTAATCGGTGCGCCTCGGTGTCGTAAGTTACCGAAATAACCAGACGTTCCACCGCCCATTTTAGACATCATTCCCACTTCCCCTTGGGTGTATAAAATTTCACCCATATCGTCGCCGACAAATGATCCAAAACAACTAATCGGTAGTCCTCGTTTTTGTCCAAAGTTAGACCATACCGGTGAGGCCAATGAATAGTAACCTTCTGACATATATTTATAAAATTTGTCTGAAAAACCTTCAATACCATTGATTTCTTGAGCTCGATCTGCGATTTCACGAATCCGGGCCTCCGGTGTTACCCCTGGAAGTAGGTAGCCTCGTTCGAGGAATTGCCGACTGTTTTTTGTTAACCATTTCATGTTTGTGTGAGGGATTAAGTTTTAAAGAGAGCGATGACGTTTAGGTCATTGCAGTTTTTTATAAGTATAAGGGGCTTAGCGTTGAACTTAGAATAAGTCGTCCGCAGTAATACTTTTGCTTTTTTTGTTGTAATTTACGGATCTTTTTACAAAGAAATCAATATGCTTGGTGCCAATAATTTCTTCATCAAACCACTCTGTTTGTTCCAGTAAAGTGTCATTAGTTTTAAACACAGGCTCAATATCTAAACTAGTAAGTGATCGGTTAAATCTATCTTTAATAAATTCTTCAACGAGGGCTTTGGGTAAAAAGTCCAGCTCCCCGTTTTCAAAAATCCAATTAACGATTTTCTTTTCAGATTCATACGCTTGTACACACAATTCTTGCACCATTTTACTATGTTTCGCATCAAACCACTGTGGGTTTTCTTTTTTAATGATTTGAATGATATCAATTCCGAAATTCCCGTGGATTTGCTCTTCTTTTGACGTGGCTTCTACGACATTTGAGACCCCCTTTAATTTACTTTTATGTTTATTGAAGGCCATCATAATCAAGAACTGTGAAAAGAGTGACACGTGTTCAATGAAAAGAGAGAACAGTAATACAGATTCGGTGTAATCTTTAGGGTCTTCACTTCGAGCGTGTTTAAGCGCGTTTTCTAAGTAGTCAACTCGCTCCATCATAACGGGGTTGTGTTTTAAGTTTTCAAACGCTTCGTTCAATCCCAAAATTTCTAATAAATGAGAATAAGCGTCGTGGTGACGCACTTCACTTTCCGCAAATGTAGCCCCAACAGAGCCAATCTCAGGTTTAGGCAACTTTTCGTACATATTGCCCCAAAAGCTTTTTACCGCTACTTCAATTTGAGAAATAGCGAGCATGGTTCGGCTAATAGCTTCTCGTTCGTGATCGCTCATTCCCACCTTGAAATCTTGAATATCACTAGTGAAATTGAACTCGGTGTGAATCCAGTAAGAGTGACGAATGGCATCGGTGTACTCTAAAAGTTCTGGGTATTCGTAGGGTTTGAGATTTATTCTTTTTTTAAAGATATCCAATTTTCGGTCTTCGGCCTGCTTCGCTCGGTAAACGATATAAGCTTTTGCTGCATCATGAAACTCACTATTCATTAAGGCGTCTTCTACTAAATTCTGCACGCCTTCAACTGAAG
>CAMZKS010000109.1 GCA_947311285.1 uncultured bacterium
ATTAACTACGGTTCAGAAATTATTGAAAATATCATGCTACAGTCGGGAGTGAAATTTTTTGACCCAACCGGCACACTGACCACTTTCGATAGTAGTGAGACCGTTATTAATGGAGGCAGAACGGTTAATGCGGGCGTTGAAGCTTTGAATTTTTATACCAGCTTCTCGGATGAGCGTTATAAAAATAACAGTTGGAATGCGTCTTTAGCCGAAAGCACTGGAATGGATAAAGATTTGCGGACTTTTGCGAAAGGTAAAACGTCTATGGTGATCGCTAAGGCTCAAGATTTACCGCGTTTGCAAGCGATTATTAAGGATTTAAAATCGAGTAATCAGGAGGTGATTGATGATATTAACGTGCGAGTAGCGTTTTTACCACAAGTAGAAGATCCACAAATTAGTCCGAACCGGCGAGTCGTTGGGAGCGTGAGTGCGTTGGCTGTTACTCGTGATTCAAGTTACCCTGATACAGCATGGCGGTTTTTGAAATTTGCAATTCAGAAAGATAATTTACAAAAATGGCACGAAGAAACCTTGATGCCTTCGCCTCGATTAGACTTGTTACTCGAACAGGAACAAGTGCCCTTGGTTGGTATTTATGTGCGACAGGCTAAATTTGCCCGTGCGAATTTAATGCCGGTTCCAAAAGCTGTTTTTTATGAAGCATTAAAACCTGGTATTGAAGCCATTAATGCGGGACGTATGTCTTCTGCAAGAGCGCTTGAGACGTCGGCCTTTACGGTGACTAAAATTTTACAACGTGAAGTGGCTCGCAATAAATCGATAGAACAATAATCTAACGATGATGAAATTGGAGTTAAATCAAAGCCTCGCTTCTTTATTGCAAGGCGTATTTTATATATCGCTGGTAGTGCTTGTACTTAGTTTAACGTGGAATAGTGGATGGACCGTTTCGGGCGATCCGTACGCACTGGGACCTTATTTGCCTTGGTTACAGCTCGTTTTTCCACTCGCGGGTTTAGGCCTTTGGGGGCTCTTTTTTTCACAATGGGCGTTAGGGCAACTAAGACAAATACATATTACCCGATGGTTCTATTTATTAATATTTGTCAGCTTGTTAATGGTGAATGTAATTTTCTCGGTCCAACCAGAAAACTCTCTCGGATTCTTAAGCATTTGGCTAACCGCGAGCTTGGCCTTAAGCCTCTCTTTAGAAAAAATTTATCAAACCAAAACCTTTTGGCAGTTATATTCAGCCGGTATCCTGATTGGGTTTTTATTTTGGTGGTTAAACCCAGCGTTCATACATCCAGACTTATTAGCGCTTAGTTTTTTGTTTGGGCTATTACATGTTTGGCAGCAACCTTTAAACCCACTGTTAAAAATATTATTGTTGGGGTTACTGGTGTCATCAGTGGTGTTTGTGTTAGCGGTTGGGGTTGGGCTTGGGCTTAAGGTGTTAGTTTTAGGGGCGGCAGTGTTTATGCTTTTAGGAGAGTACAAACTGTACCGACGTAAGCAGCCTTTACTATGGGTGGGACTGATGATCAGCTTAATCGCTTTAATTGGTTACACGGTGCTACCGGCATTAAGTTTGAAAACTGTTTTTACTACCTTAGATTTAGGCGCTAGTTTTTCAATATTCACCGGTGTAGGCATTGGCCAACTTGAATGGATGCAATACATAGCTACAGATACTTTTGTGCCTCCTGATTTAATTGTCACAGATGTTTCGTTACTTGGGCGTTGGTGGTATGAAACTGGTTTGTTGATGATCGTTTTACTCCCGAGCCTTTGGTTGCTTATGCTGGGGCACGGACAGAACTTTAAGCTTAGGTCTTTACTTTTCTGGGGCACAGTTTTATTAGCGCCAACACTTTGGTTAACACCAGGCGGGATTATTTTAGGCACATTTTGGTTTTTTAATCGTTCTAGTTGGCAACCGTCCAATCAACTACCTGTGCCGGATGATTCCACTTCGCGACCACGTCGATTAAGTCGTCGGGGGGTAATGCCACACTAAACTGGGAGTTGCCTGGATGCACGTGCAATAATTCGGCCTGCAACAAAGAACTTTCAATAAAAAGGGCTACCTGACTTTTTTTGTCATGCACTAAAGCGAGAGGTGAGACCGAACCAGGAATCGTTTTTAAATGCTCCCATAAACGCTCGTTCGAAGAGAATCCACACTTCTCACCACTTAAAGCTTTGAAAATCACCTTATCGTATTCTACGCCGTGTGGCAGCATTAAAACAAAATGCTTTTTACCGTTTTTATTACGAAGAAACAAATTTTTAACTCGAACACCCTTTTTCCCACTGGCTTGATGCCAAGCATTAGAGGCTTCACAGGTATCAAAAGGCGGATGCGAATACAGTTCAAATTTAACACCTGAACTTTTAAGGGCTTCTAGTATTACAGAATCGGCTACTGGTGCTTTTTCAGCCATGACCATAAGTTTTTAAGTTTATACTGACTTCTAAAATAGCGTGGATTAAAGTAAGCAGTAAGCAGACTAATAAGCACCATGAAAGCCCAAGTAAAGGCATAGTATTTAGGCGCATAAAAAAACTGCAACATTAATAAAAAGAACAAAAGTGTCGCAAAAATAAAGTTACTGATAAGTAGCAATCCAAGGAAATTATTTTTTTCAGTTTTAGTTTGGAAATCAATTTTCATATTATTTTTTGTTTACAATAGCAGGCCACGCACTGCGCCCAATTAAAGCCAGTAAGGCTAAAATCATTAGTCCGAAGCTTAAGTTAATCCACAGCTCTGAATTTTCACTGGCTTGATTAACGGTGTCATCACACGCATCACCAAGTCCATCAACATCAGTGTCGGTTTGATCTTGGTTTGAAACAAACGGACAATTGTCAGTGGCAGAGTTTACACCATCTTGATCTGGGTCTTCACAGGCGTCACCTTTGCCATTTTTATCAATATCAGTGTTAAGTGGGTCGGCTACGCGGGGACAGAGGTCTTGGCTGTCACCTAGACCATCATGGTCAAAATCACCATTAAAACTAGGATTGCCTTGCGCGGGCGGAAATTTAAAATTGCATATA
>CAMZKS010000110.1 GCA_947311285.1 uncultured bacterium
CGGCCTCTACAGCGGTGCAGTTTTTAGTAGAACGGGGTATTGTTGAAGGCTACAAAGATGGAACTTTCAAGCCTGAGCAAAAAATTAATCGAGCTGAGTTTTTAAAAATTGTGCTACAAGCAGCCGAGATTAAAGGTAACGAATGCGAATCGTTGTCCTACAGTGATGTAAGTGTCGATGCCTGGTATTATGATATTATTTGTGATGCCACGGCGGAAAATATTGTGGAAGGATACCCGGATGGAACTTTTAGACCGGCTGAAAATATTAATTTAGCGGAAGCGAGCAAGATTGTGGCTAAGGTAAACAAACTTGAAACAGAGGTGACGGATTCAGACGAGGCTTGGTACCAACCTTTTATTCGCGTGTTGCAGCAGAATAAAGTTGTGGCTGACACTTTGCAGGGAATAACCCAAAGGGTTAGCCGAGGAGAAATGGCGCAAATGGTGTGGGGGCTTTCAACAGGGAATGAAGTGAGCGAATCAGAAATGGGTGCCACGCTTCCAAAAATTGAATCGTGCCAGGCCTTGAATACTGAAATCACACGCTTCCAAAAACGACAAGGCGGTAATCGTCGGTTTATGCGGAACGATATAGCGATTCCCATGATAATGGACGCCGAGGTTAATTTTGCCATGCCAATCCCTAAATCTATCAGTGGGGCATTGACTCGAGTAACGAGTGTTAGTGAAAGTGTACAAACAAAATCTGTCAGTCGTTATTCTGAAACTAATATTCAAGAATTTGAGGTCGATGAGGCCGATATTATTAAGAATGACGGAAAATATATTTATTTAATTAAAGGCGATACAATTCGAATTATCGAAGCGTTTCCACCAGAAAATATGAAAGCGGTAGCGTCTATTAAAGTGGAAGAAAAAGCTTTCTATCCAACGGAAATGTATGTTGATGGAAACACTTTGACGGTGATTGGTCAATCAAATCAGTATTATGCGTATGATAAGCCTACACCAATAGATTTTGATGGAGGACCAGAACCTTTGCCTGACTTTTTTGAGGGGGGAGAAGTGGAAATTCAAGATAGCTCAGAACAAGGTTCAATAATTAATGGTACGGCAGAAGTGGCGTTGATGATGCCGGATTCAAAACAGTATTTTCCAGGGAAAAATAAACAAATGACCACCTTGGTGGCTTATGATATTTCGAACAAAAGTAAGCCCGAAGTCGTGCGAACCGTTAGCGTCGAAGGGAATTACAAAAGTTCGCGTAAAATTGGGAATATTGTTTATTTGGTCTCTAATAAATACAATGACTGGTATTGGGGGCGCCCCGTGCCCATGCTCAGAAACGAAGATTTACCAACCATGAGTGATTCGGCTGATGCGTCGGTAAAAATGATCGCGCCTTGTCAGGATATTTACTACTACCCAAATTTTGAATCTTCTAATTACTTAACGGTGGCGGCTATTGATACGGTTGACACAAAAGCGGATGTCGGACGTATTATGATGCTGGGAAGTGGTGATAACATATATAGCTCGGCGAAAAATATGTACGTAACCAGAACCCGCTATCAAGATCAATTTATTTCTACACCAGTGTTTGATGGTTGGAGAAATGAACCGACAACACATATTTATAAGTTTGCATTAGACGGCAATGAAATCAAGTTTACCGACAAAGGCACGGTTCGAGGCAGAGTGTTGAATCAGTTTTCAATGAGTGAGGCCGGTAAATATTTCCGTATTGCGACACAAACGGACGGTAAGGACGGATCGATGATGACGATCTTAAATTCGAAGCTCATAAAAACCGGACAAGTGTCGGGCATCGCGCCAGGAGAAAACATTAAATCGGTTCGATTTATGGGAGACAAAGCCTACATGATTACCTTTAAAAACGTTGACCCATTATTTGTTATTGATTTGGATCCTAAAAATCCAAAAGTATTAGGGGAACTTAAAATTCCAGGTTGGTCTGATTATTTGCATCCTTATGATGATACCCATTTAATTGGTATTGGTCGTGAAGTAAAAGAGGGGGCAGAAGAAGATGGTCGTTTAACAAACGATGAATTACTGGGGCTTAAAATTGGGATGTTTGATGTAAGTGATTTAAAGAATCCAAAAGAAATTCATAAAAAAGTAATTGGAGACAACGGTACGAGCTCTGAGGCGACCTCAAACCACAAAGCGTTCTTGTTTGATACCAAGGAAAATGTAATGGCATTGCCCATTACAGTGATGCAGCAGCGCAAAGGAGGCAATAGCTATGATCGAGATATGGTATTTCAAGGAGCGTTTGTTTACGATGTTAGTATTAAAGACGGATTCACTTTGAGAGGTCGAGCGTCTCATTATGAAGATGATTACTGGACGGGTGATGATAAAAAGAATCGTTGGGGGAATCAAGAGTACAACGTACAACGAATTTTATTTATGGGTGATTATTGGTTCACTGTCGGGCAGAACGTTATTGCAGCGCACAATTGGTCTGAGGTTAAAAAAGTGAAACAAATTACGTTAGATCAAAAAGCCTGTACGGAGATTTATGATGAATACTCGTGCACACAAAACACACAGTGTAAAACCATTTGGCGAGAATGGAGCGAATGCTACACAGAGGGGGATGACTTTAGTAAGGTGTGTGAAGAAGAAAGAGATTTTAGTCGGTGTGAGAAACGATAAATTCCAATGATTTTCAAGCGGAGTGGCTTTAGCCCTCAGTAAAAAAGAAAAGAGCTTTGCACTGCGGGGCTCTTTTAATAATAATCCGTAAACTCATCAATCGCTCGACGATCTTTTTTAGTCGGGCGGCCTTCTCCTTTATCTCTTACGGCCTGTGGTAGTTCAAAATCATTGTCGGCAGGGTTCTCAAGTGGATCTGGTGCGGGAGAGTGATTAATATAGTTTTGAGTGGCTAATTCCGCGCTGGTACGTTTTTCTATAAAGCCCGTTACTTCATAAATTTTAATCACGCTTTTATGCTGTACCTCAATTCTGTCTTCAAGTTTTATGTCTTTACTGGGTTTTACTTTTTCACCGTTCACAAACACCTTGCCCGCTTTGCACATAGTGCCGGCTAAGGTGCGACTTTTAACCATTCGTACCGCCCAAATCCATTTATCTACTCTCATTAGGGTGAAGCCTATTGATTTTGCAATAAAAATCACGACTATGACGGCGATGAAAAAAATCCCTCTTGAAGACGTTTTGAAAGCTGTAGCCTTATCGCCAAATGTTGTTTCACGTCGGCCTATATTTGAGAAATATGATAAAAATGTACAAGGGAACAGCTACCTTGAACGAGGGCAGGCTGCTTGCGGCGTTATTTTACCATTTAACGATTTTCCTGAGCTACCCAATGATAAAAAATCGATTGGAGTAACGGTTGGAACCGGTGGAAACCCAAACAGAGCAAAAATTGATGCAAAATTAACCGCGGAAATGGCTATTTGTGAAGCGGCTTTGCAAACTAGTTGTGTGGGAGGTACGTGGCTAGGCGCAACGGACTGCTTGAATTTTGGGAACCCCGAAAAAGAAGATCAGATGGGTGATTTTGTCGCGGGTGTTGAGGGGGTAAAAATTGCGTGTAAGGAGCTTGTTATTCCAATTGTATCAGGGAATGTTTCGCTTTATAACGAGAACAATGGGCAAGCGGTACCGCCAAGTGCGCTGGTGAGTGTTTTTTCTCGGGTCGATGATATTACAAAAGTTAAGCCGGTTACTTGGGAGTCTGGTGAGGCGTATATTTATCAAGTGGGTCCTTCTAGTACGGCTTTGGGGGGATCAGAATTTGATCGTTTGTATGATTTGAAAAGCACAGTTTTACCAATACTAGATTATGCGCAGGTTAAAGCGGATAGCCAAAGGCTTAGTGAATTATTAGAAAAAGATAGTACTAAGGCGGTGTTA
This sequence comes from uncultured bacterium, assembly GCA_947311285.1. Taxonomy (GTDB): domain Bacteria; phylum Patescibacteriota; class Gracilibacteria; order UBA4473; family UBA4473; genus JAACPJ01. The sequence goes on from CAMZKS010000110.1 coordinate 3,876, forward strand.
CCGCTTAAAGCGGGTGGTGTTTGGGGAACGTTAATCGGGGCGGCGCTAGAATCAAATGCGGGATTTGAATTAGAACTAGAAACAGAAACTTTGGTTTCAGACTTATTTGCTGAAACGCTGGGGGCGATTGTTATAAGTTCAGAAGAAATTGAAAATTTGCGTTATTTAGGGCAAACGTCAGCGCTTCCAAAGGCCGTAGTGAAAACTGATGAGCAACATCATGAAATTGATTTACCAGAAATAGCCGCTGAATGGCAAAACCAACTACGAAAGGTTTTCTAGAAGAGATAGCGTCTATTATTGAACTTTTACGTTCTGTTTTGAGCTTGAGTTAACGCAAAGCTTGTGTTATACTGTAAGGAATTGCTTACCTTAAGGTTCTAATGCAAATAAAAATAAAAATCGCGGTCTTGTTGTTGGCTGTAATAGCCTTTGTTCCTCAGTTGTTTGCCCAAGGTGCATCCAGCTTTGAGGATTTTATTCAGTCGAATATTACCAGCAACACGGATTCTGCGCCTACAAACGGTGATTTTGAAAGTTTTATTACGACGACCACAGAGCCAAGTGCTCCGAATAGAGTCAGCTCGCCGACGAATAGTCTTAACTCAACGTTTACTTCTGCGGAAGAAAACGTAGGAGGTAGTATTTATGTGCCTTACGGAGGGACCGTATTTACTGGGCCGGGACTAGAGGGGGGCGCTTTACTGGCTGAAAATTTACTAGATGACAATGTTTCAAAAGAGCGAGATTTAAAAGAACTCGTAATTGGCTGGACTAACTTTTTATTGTCAGTGGCAGCTTTGTTAGCTGTGATTGCCATTGTGTGGGCAGGGTTCTTATATGTTACCGCCGGAGGAGACGATGGCCGTATGGAGACCGCCAAAAAAATTATTATCTGGGTATTTATTGGTATTCTGCTAATTCTTGGAGCTTACGCGATTGTTAATACGGTTATGCAGGCGGCGTTCTAAAACAAAAAACAAAAATCTATATGAAAAAATTTATTCTCGCTTTCGCACTTAGCTTTACGCTTCTCACTTCTGCACCGACCGCACATGCAAATTTCTTAGATGGAATCACTAAGGCCATTGGAAGTGTTTCCGGTACGATTAACCAAGTGGGTGGCATCATGGGAGGTATCGGTGGTATTGTTAGCAGTGTGCGAGGGCTATTTGGTGGTGGCGGCGGCGGAGGTGGTACATCAGGCCGACCAGCAACGGGGTTATTTGACGGTGATGCGGCTCGAATTTTTGAAGGTGGATTGCAAGGTGGTCTAAATATTGGAGTCGATAATATCGTTTCAAGTGGGGTGGTTATAGTGCGTGATTTTGACGCGATTTTTGAATCGATCGAAGGGCGAGTCGGCGTTACCCCTGGAGGGCAATTTGTCTTACCAGATCCAGAAAAATTTAATCAAATTGGTGAAAACACCTCTCTTAGACAATACATTCTAAATGTGCTTAACTTTGCATTAACATTCCTCGGCTTAATTGCGGTCGCGTTTATTGTGTACGCTGGATTTTTATATGTTACCTCTGGTGGAGACGACGGCAATATGGAAAAAGCCAAAAAAATTATTCTTTATGCGGTGATTGGTATTCTGGTTATTTTAGCTGCATTTGCCTTGGTAAATACAGTAATTCAAAATGCCGGCCGAGGTACTGGGGATCGAGGAGAAGTACCAGAAGGATCAATTACAACAGGCTCAACGATAAATCCAAACGGAACGATTACGCTGCCAAATGGAACTATCTTAACAACCCCTAACGGCGGTGGTACGACCCCATCTATTAGTGCTAACTTAGGAAATCTAATTACCGTTAGTGGTGAAGGGGTGCAAGATTTTGGTGGTACGGGCGTAGCGACTCCGGAAGGAGCGTTAAGCGGTATTACGTTTGGTCTTAATACTCAAGCGCAAGCGTTATTTGATTTTGGCGACGGTACCCAGGCGGTACTAAACACGGTAGATAACCCGACGGAGACAGTTGTTCATCCTTTTGGAGAAGAACGCTCTTACGTGGTTAGAGTTATTATTGAGAATGCTCAGGGGAGCTTGCCCGTTAGAAAAGAAATTGTAGTAGGAGGGTTAGACGCAAACTTTAATATGGATCGTGCAGAAATTAGTGTGGGAGAATCTCTCAAATTAGACGGAAGTACTACCCAGGTAACCGTTGGATCTATTAGCAATTATACGTGGAGTTGTGTTGGTGGGGAAGGTTGTTTTGGCGAGACTTTTGGTCGAAATACTTCCGTAGAATTTTCGGCTCCGGGAGAATACGATGTAATCTTAACGGTAGGAAATGTGTTAGGACTAAGTGACAGCTACTCAAAAACGATTCGAGTTGTTGGTGGTGCGCCAGTGGCAAGCTTCAATGTTGAGTCAGCGCAAAATGCGCAAGCACCGGCTGAATTTACTTTCAATGCCGGGCGAAGTGTTAATCGATCTGGTAGTAACAACGGTCTGGCTTACTTCTGGAATTTCGATGGAGAGTTCTTAGAAACAAGAACACCGAACACTACTTACGAATTTAAGAGTGTAG
>CAMZKS010000111.1 GCA_947311285.1 uncultured bacterium
CTAGCGTCTAATGCTGCCGTTTATCATCGGTGTGGGGTGCCTGTTGCTTCACCAGAGAGAGAGTTGTCGCCACTTAAAACTGGAGATTTAGAGCTTGGTGTTTTTTTTAACCGTAATCCTCATTTAGCTTTTGTTTTTTGGACGAGTGTGCAGGTGAGTTTTCAGTTAGATTATGGTAAGGCGCTTGGTTTAGATGAATTTTATGTTACAGGGAATAAGGATGAAGGATTTTTTTGTGTGCTAAGTAATACTATTACGAAAGATGATACTCGGCTTGAAGCCTTTATTTCTGTGCCAAAAACAGAGTCTTTAAAAAAAATGTTTATAAATCTAGAAAATACTGACTTTCTGTGGGTTGAAGATTCTCTAGGAGATGTCGATTATAAATTTATGGAAAAGAATGGGTTGACGAATCGGTGTTTGGGGGTTGGTACTATGGAGCCTATAGTTGGCTCAATTACTAAATGGAAAGAAGATAGAGGTATCAATTGGCGTGATCACCTAGGTATGTTTCCCTATGATAAGCCCTTGCTACCAAGACTGAAAGAAAGATTGGTGGAGTTAGGAGTTGAATTTGAGGTTTAGTTCTAGTTGAAAACAGACGATTTTTCTGCTATAATTGGTTAATCTAAAAAACACAAATACACATGAATAACCAAATTGATTCAGTTCAAGAAGCGCTAAAACATCCTGAACTTTTTCGAGTGAGTATTTTTGGTTCGGCTCGAACTAAAGCGGGACAGCCAGAATATGAGACGGCTTATGATCTGGCAAAAGAACTGGGGAAAAGAGATATTGGAGTGGTTACAGGCGGCGGGCCGGGACAAATGGAAGCGGCTAATAAAGGGCATCGCGATGCCGCTTCTGATTCAACAAACTCAATTGGGTTAACGGTTAGACTGCCATTTGAATCAGAGCATAATGATTTGCTTGATGTTGAAGAGCATTTTGAGAAATTTGGAAATCGCTTAGACCACTTTATGGCGTTGTCTAATGCCGTGGTTATTAGTGCGGGCGGTATTGGTACTTGTTTAGAACTTTTTTACACGTTGCAACTTACACAGGTAAAGCACATTTGTCCGATTCCCATTATCCTGCTTGATCCAATGTGGGAAGAGATTTTAGATTGGTTAAAAGGTACGGCCGTTAAGCGTGGTTTTGTGAGTGCTAAAGATTTAGATAATATCATTGTCGCAAAAAATGTAGAACAAGCGCTCGACATTATTGATCAAACTAGAAAGGCCTTTGATGAAGGGGGTGGACAGGTTTGTGTTAACGCAAAGGTATACCAAATGTCTATGAAGAAAGACGTAAATGAAAATCTAAAGATATCCGTGACAGATAAAAACTGAACGGTAAAATGTTCGAGTGAAAATCAAAGTATTGGTGTTAAGTGTTGTTGGTTTTATCTTGAGTAGTTGTGTAGCTCAAGATGAAACTTTTTTGGATTCGCCAGTAGTAGGTGTGCTACCAACGGCTTATTCCTTGGAGGATGATTCGGGTAATGTGCGGGGGTTTGCTACGCCAATAAGCCGCAGGGTGTGGGTTACTCCAGATCACTTATGGCAAACAAGTGATGGTCTTTATTTTAGGAATAAATCGATTGAAGTTTTAGCACGAGACTTTAGGCGTGATTTGCTATTCTTTAAAGTAGAAGATTTGGTTTTTTCTTCACTGCCAACCTGGAGCGATACTCCCTCAGGTGTCGGACAAACACTCGCTTGGAACTCCGTAGGGCGAACGCATCAGGCGCAAGTCTTTTCTACTAGAGCGGATTTTGTATTAGGAGAAATGGTGATTGAAGATGCTATGCAAATAAGTGCCCTTATTGATCCGGGTAGCTCAGGGAAACCTTTATACGACCCAAAAAGTAATAAAATATATGGTATACTAATGGCGGCTGATAAACTAAAAAATGTTTCTTATTTTATTCGGTCAGATGAGATTTTAACTCTCGCTAAAGATTATTTGAATATAGTACTCTAAAGGAAGTATTATCTTGTCTTGACGTGTGACTCAAAGCCTTTAATATTCGGCTGAATTAACTTTTAGATTATGGTAACGAAAGACAAAAAGACGGCTATTGCCGCTCAGCAGCAACATGCAAAAGACACGGGTTCAACACCAGTGCAAATCTCAATTCTTACAAAACGAATTAACGACCTAACAGAGCATCTGAAGATACATAAAAAGGATAAACACTCGCGACGAGGGTTATTAGGAATGGTTGGTCGTCGTCGACGACTTCTTCGTTACTTGCAAATGAACGACGCGCCTGCGTATAGAAAACTTGTCAAAGACTTAGGTCTTCGTGCATAGTTATCCATTACACTACAAACGCTCGGAGCAAAGACCGGGCGTTTTTCTTAACTAAGTTGGTGCGATCCCACAAAGCGGGATACCGGCAACTCAGTAAAGCCCTGCAAGGGGCCTCCAGAAAAATTCCTTATCGTTGTTCTGTAGTGTTGAAGTGAGTGGAGTATAAAACTCTTCTTATTTTTTAAATCTCTACAGATATGAATGAAGTAAAATCATTTTCGGTTGCACTTGGCGATAAAGATTTAGTTATTGAAACTGGTAAATTTGCGACTCAAGCACAAGGGGCCGTTTTGGTGAAGTATGGTGAACAACAAATTTTAGTGACTTGTGGCGCTGGTGACGGACGACCTGGGATGGATTTTTTCCCATTAGTAGTTGAATATGAGCCACGAACGTACGCGCTTGGGTTTTTGAAACATTCAAGAATCAATAAACGTGAAGGTCGAAAGAGTGATCGAGATATTCTAGCTTGCCGAATGATTGATCGTCCGCTGCGTCCAATGTTTCCAAAAGAGACACGGAGTGAAGTCCAGATTATTGCGACACAATTACAAACGGATGGTACACAGTCACCAACGGCTCTATGTATGACGGCGGCAAGTGTCGCTATTCAATTAGCAGGGCTTCCTTTTGAAGCGTCTATCGCAGGGGTTCATGTTGGTAAAGATGATGAAGGGAACTTGGTAACAGGCCCAACTTATGACCAATTAGACAATAATGGTCTGGATCTTATTGTTGCGGGGACAGCGGATGCAATCACGATGGTTGAAGCTGGAGCTAATTTGATTGGAAATGAGGAAATGCTGACAGCTTTGGCTTACGCTCATGAAGAAATTAAAAAACTTTGTGCCGCTCAAGATAAGTTCCTCGCTCAATTTGATATTGAACCACTGACATTACGAATGGCCGGGGAATCAGAATCAGCCGACGCAGCTGCAGCGGCTTTTGATACAGTAATTACTGAAGATGAACTATCTGGAGTTCGTGGTGTTACTAAAAAAGAAGTGAAGAAAAAAATGAAAATTTTAGAGGATAAGCTAGAAGAAGCTTTAGCTGATAAAATTGAAGCTGAAGAATTTACTAAAAATGAACTAATGAACGTTTTTAATAAACGTTTCTCTAAAAACATGAGAGCGGGGGTATTTACTACTGGAAAGCGAGTTGACGGCCGAGCGACTAACGAAGTGCGTTCACTCTACACAGAAGTCGGTACGTTGAACCGAGTGCATGGTTGTGGCTTCTTTCAAAGAGGAGAAACTCAAGCGCTTTCAATTCTGACTTTAGGCGGACCGGACGAAGAACTGCACGTACCAGATGCGGATCGTCCAGAATTCAAACAACGATATATGCATCATTATAATTTCCCTCCATATTCAGTGGGAGAAACAAGAATGCTTCGGGGACCTGGACGACGAGAGATTGGTCATGGAGCTTTAGCGGAACGAGCGCTTAAATACGTTATTCCAACAGCAGAAGAGGGTTGGGCTTATACCATGCGTGTTGTTTCTGAGATTCTATCTTGTAATGGTTCAAGCTCAATGGCATCGGTTTGTGGCTCAACGCTTGCGTTGATGCACGGAGGTGTGCCGTTGAAGGCTCCAATTGCAGGTATTGCAATGGGTCTGTTTATGGATGAAGATTCGGGAGATTACAAAATCTTAACGGATATTCAAGGTCTTGAAGATTTTGATGGAGATATGGATTTCAAAGTAACGGGGAATGGTGAAAACATCACGTGTCTTCAATTAGATATTAAAATTAAAGGTCTAAAATTAGAACTTCTGAAAGAAGCTTTAGAGGAAGCTCAGGTCGCACGAAAACATATTTTGGCTAACATGCTTGAAACGATTGCTTCTCCAAATGAAGAAATGAACGAATTCGCACCACTGATTGAAGTGATGAAAGTGGATACAGATGATATTCGTGTCGTTATCGGTAAAGGAGGCGAAACGATTCAAGGATTAACGGCTGATACGAGGTTAAAATTAGTATTGATGATGGAACGGTGGTTATCACGGGGTTGCGTGAAGATATTAAAGCCGCTCGTGCCGCGATTGAAAAAATTACTTACAAACCAAATGTTGGGGACGTATTTACGGGCTGTATGGTTAAAACCATTATGGATTTTGGTGCTTTTGTTGAATATGTTCCTGGTAAAGACGGGTTAGTTCACGTTTCAGAAATTGCTCAAGAGCGAGTAGAAGACGTAAACGACTACCTAAAAGAAGGCCAAAGAGTAAGTGTAATTATTAAAGAGATTGATCGACAAGGTCGAGTTAAACTAAGTATGAAAGATACGGAGCAGGCCTCGGTCTAGATATGGGGTAATCTACTAATAAAAAGGTCAGTACAAGTGTGCTGACTTTTTTTAGAAAAGTACGTATTCATGAAATTACCGGTAACCCCCTAGGTCTCTTTTTTTGTCCATGTTGCTCATGTAAAAATTGCTCCAAAGCGTTAGCCGCTTCTGGGCTGAGTAGGTGTTCCATTTTGCAAGAATCACGATCTGCAATATCTTTGCTCAGGCCTAGTTGGGTTACCATGAAATCCATTAACAACGCTTTATTTGTTTCTATTTGAGCGACTACTTCTTTTCGGTCTAAGGCGATGCTTAGTGTTTTGTCATCATGCTGTATTATCCAATTTTTTTTAACTAAAGCCTTAATAGCTTGAGAAACCGTTGGGGCGGCAATATTAAGCGCTTTCACCAAATCGCTGGCACGAGCTGTTTTTAAATCATATATAGTCATTAGGTAATGGGCCTCACTGTGGGTCACTGGGTTATCGTGAAAAGCTTTCCATTGGGCGTTGGGTTCAGTGCATCTCATAAATATATGATAATTATAAATATTTATTTCTAAACTTCAATTGACTTAGGTATACCTAAGTGTAATCTGGCTTAGATGAAAATATAATTCATGATTGCAACTTACCTGATAACTTTTCGAGAAGGCCTAGAAGCGGCGTTGATTGTGGGGATCTTACTTTCTTGTGCTCGTGCTTTTAAATTGGAAAAGGCACAACGGTATATTTCGTCTGGAGTCGTTATGGGGCTGATTTTAAGTTTGGCTTTTGCTTGGCTTTTTAGCACTGTGATCGGGGGCTTCGAAGGCTCAATTGAAAAAATTTACGAAGGCTTACTTATGTTTGGAGGGGCCCTTCTAATTACGCACTTGATAGTATGGATGAAGTACCGAGGGAAAGAGATACAGGACAGGTTGAATAAAAAAATTGAACAATCAACTAAGACCGGTGCTCTCTGGACATTGGCAGTTATTGCCATGATGAGTGTGGTGAAAGAAGGCGTAGAAACGGTGATATTTTTTCAGGCGTTAATGGCTCAGGCAGGTGGTAGTGCCCCCATTATTAGTGGCGCCTTAGGCGTTCTTAGTGCTGTTTTACTGGCGATAATTATTTTTTACACAACGAAAAAAGTGCCGGTTAAATCATTCTTTAATTACACGGCTTATTTTTTAGTGTTTATCTCTGCTGGATTACTGGCGCATGGAGTGGTTGAGTTGCAAGGCGCGTCTTGGTTGCCAACTTTTGTGAAACCGCTTTATGATTTGACTTCTGTTTTATCTGAGAAAGAAGGCTTTGGTGCCTTGCTTAAGGCGGGCTTTGGTTATGATGCCAATCCTTCGCTGATGGCTGTTATGGCTTACTTAGCGTATTTCGGAGCAATGCTTCGTTGGCTTGTTCGTACGAAATAGTTAAGTCGTCGAAGTTGCGTCTTTTCCTATTTGGAATGAGATTGATTGTGCTAAAATAATTTTGAATTTAACTTTTGTGCAATGGAGTCTTCGAAGATTGGTTTAATTGGCTTGGCGGTAATGGGACAAAATCTAGCGCGCAATATTGCGAGTCAAAATTTTAAAGTCTCAGTTTATAACCGAACCACAGAAACCATGACAAGCTTTATAGAAGCTCATGGTTCGGATAACTTAGTTGGGCAGGCGGACTTAAAAGAATTTGTAGAATCATTAGAAAGCCCAAGAAAAATAATCGTCATGGTAAAGGCTGGTAGGCCTGTTGATTTAGTAATATCTAGCTTGTTGCCACTTTTAGATAAAGGGGATACTATCATTGATTGTGGAAACTCTCACTTTCCTGACACAATTAGGCGTGAGAAAGAATTGTCCGAACAATCTATTCACTTTATTGGTTGTGGCGTATCGGGAGGAGAGGAAGGGGCACTTAAAGGGCCAAGCTTAATGCCGGGTGGTAATAAAAAAGTTTGGTCAGAGCTAGAACCTATTTTTACGGCCATTGCTGCGAAAGATTTTTCTGACAAACCGTGTGTTACTTATTTAGGTAATGATGGCGCTGGTCACTATGTTAAAATGGTGCACAACGGTATTGAGTATGCGGTAATGCAAATGATGGCAGAGGCTTATGATGTACTTTCTAAAAGCTTTGGTTTAACGGCGCCTCAAATTGCAGATATTTTTGAAAAATACAATGAAGGTAAACTACAGTCGTTTTTATTTGAAATTGCCGTACCGATTTTACGACAAAAAGATGATTTAGCCGAAGGCTATTTGCTAGATAAAATTTTAGACAAAGCGGGGCAAAAGGGAACGGGGCGTTGGACGGCGATTGAGGGTATGGAAAGAGGCGTGGATATATCAACGATTGTTCAGGCGGTAAATGCACGGATTGTTTCGAGTCGTAAAGATTTTAGAACGGAGTTGGCGACCAAGTACGATAACCCAAGTGTAGGAAAACAGTTACCGACAGAAGCGTTAGAAGAAATTATAAAAGAGCTAGAATCCGCACTATATGCGGGAATGTTACTGTCTTATGCACAAGGATTTGATTTGTTGCGCGCAGCCGCAGAAGAAATGAAATGGGATCTAAATTACGCAGAAATTGCGCGTATTTGGGAAGGTGGTTGCATTATTCGAGCGCAAATTTTAAACACACTACATGCCGCATTTGAAAAATCGAACAACGCACCATTGTGGACGATTGAAGACATTGTCGCAGACTTGCAGGAGTCATGGGGGAGTTTACGGACAGTAACAATACTAGGCGCTCAGTCCGGCGCTCCGATGCCAAGTTTAAGCGCGGCTTTATCGAGCTTCGAAGGAATGTCCTCGGCGCGTACATCTGCTAATTTTATTCAAGGTTTGCGAGATAGTTTTGGCGCTCATACTTATAAACGAACGGACAGAGAAGGAACTTTCCATACAGAGTGGGGTAATTAAAAACAAATTATGACTACCGATTTAAACACAATTTTTCGTATTAAAGATCCTCTTATTTTTACTATTTACGGGGCGTCTGGTGATTTGGCAAAACTGAAGATTTTTCCGGCTTTGTTTGCTTTAGCTGCGCAAAACCGTTTTCCAGAAAATCTAGCAATTGTGGGCTATGCTCGAAGTCAAAAAACGCACGAAGAGTTTCGAGCTGATTTTTCGAAATAAGTAAGAGATAATTATAAAAGTAATTGGGGTGAGTATCAGGATACAGTCTTAGAAAAACTACTGCTTAAAGTGCATTATGTTTCTGGGCAGTATGATGGGTTTAATGATTTTAAAAATTTAAAAACCTTTTTAGAGGAACTGTTTACCGGTAAAAAATTGCCACGGCACATTATGTATTTTTCAGTACCCCCGTTTGTGGTTAAACCTATTTTAACGCAAGTGGCAGAAGTTTTTGAGCCGAAAGAAAATGATGTACGTTTAGTGTTGGAAAAACCGTTTGGAAGCGATGAATGCTCAGCTCGAAGCTTATTTAATTTTATCACGGACCATTATACCGAAGATCAAATATACTTACTCGATCATTATTTGGGAAAAAAAGCGGTACGAAGTTTGATTCCACTACGGCATATGAATCGCATTTTAAATTCAATGCTTAAGGGGCAAGAGATTGCGAATATTCAAATCTCGGCGATTGAACCAATGGGAGTAGGGGAACGAATAGGCTACTTTGACGAAGTTGGCACCATTAAAGATGTTGTGCAATCGCATTTGTTGCAAGTGTTAGCTATGTTGACGATGTCGATCCCGATTGATGATGAGGCAGAGCGTGTGCAAGAAGAACGAACAGCTATTTTAAATGCACTTAATTTTAGATCGGATAAAAATCATTTAAGTTTAGGCCAATATGCTGAATATAGGAGCGAACACGATAAAGTTAAAAACTCTAACACGGAAACCTTTGCGGCGCTACGTATGAGTATCAACCGCGAAAGCTGGCATGATGTGCCAATTTTTATGCGGACGGGGAAAAAATTACATGCTAAGCACACGTACTTGGTGGTAGAGCTTAAAAAATTTAGCTTTCAAACCGACACCCAAGAACCCAATAGGGTTATCATTGAATTTTATCCACACGAAACAATTCAAATTAGATTATTAGATGAAGATGGTTCGACCCTCAGACAAGGTGAAATCGCAGCGAGTGAATCTATTGCTTGTCATGGAGATTATTGTTTACCAGAGCATGGTTTATTACTGCTGGATGTCGTGCGCGGTGAAAAACGTTACTTCTTAGGCATGAGTGAAATTACGGCCTCTTGGCATATTATTGATCAAGTAATGGCTTTCATGAAAGCTAAAAAATTAAAACCAGAAATTTATAAAGCAAAAACGAAAGGGCCAAAGGGTCAACATAACTTGATGAAAGGTACAGATTTTAAATGGTACGAACCCCAATAAACATGGCAGAAATTAAAACGTTTACGGATGAGGATGCATTTTGGACAACGATAGAGAGTGTCTCTAGTTGGCCGGACCGTTTGGTGATGAGTGGTGGTAGTGCCGCTAATTTTTTAGATCAAGTATTTGTGCCTGACACTACACATATTTTTTTGGCAGATGAGCGTTATGTGAATTCTGCGCATCCAGATTCAAATGCAAAATTAATTCGTAGAAAGTTTAAAGAAAAAAACTTTGTAGATCGACTGGCTTTTTATAAACAAGGATTAACGCCTGAAGAATGTGCTGAACGGTATGAAGAAATATTGAAAACGGATAATGAATATTTGTTTGATTTAGTGGTTTTAGGGGTTGGCCCCGATGGTCATACCGCTTCTTTATTTCCAAACTCAGCAGCTTTAAATTCAAAAAACTTAACGGTTGCCGTACAGGCACCGAAAGAATTTGCCGTTAAAGATCGTTTAAGTTTAACTTTTAACGCCCTTAAAAGTGCGAAGACCGTGTTGGTTCTATTGCAAGGCATCAGCAAGAAAGAGATCTTTAAAATTATTACTAACCCAGAAACAGATAAGCATGAATTTCCAGCTCGGGAATTATTAGATTGGGATAACACCCATATTTATTGGCTTAACGTGTAATGGAATACACTATAAAGCGTAGCTTGAGAGCTAAGAAAATGCGCCTAACTTTAAAACCTGATGGAGAATTGATTTTAGTGTTACCCAAATTTGTGCCAGAATTTGTGGGTAAGATTTTTGTTCAGTCTAATTTGAGTTGGATAAAAAATAAACGATTAAAATTAGCTCCAGTGATTTCTAGTTATTTGAATACAGAAATTAAAACAGGGACATCTATAACTCTTTTTGATCAATTTTATTATTCAGTTAGAATTAGCTCAACACCTTCAATACGTGGCCGTTTTGAGCAGGTTGGTGAGGAGCTGGTTTTATACCTGAGACCGGTTGCTGAAAAATCGTTAAAAATTGGAGATAGCTTTCATAGAGAGCAAGTTAGAATAAAGTATTTAATTGAAAAATTTTACCGTGAACAAGCCCGAGCGTATTTAACAGAACGGGTTGATTACTGGACCAATAAAATGGGGTTAGACTACAATGTGATTCGAATTAAAAACACAACGTCACGATGGGGAAGTTGTTCTACGAAGAAGAATCTTAACTTTAACTGGCGTATTATAATGGCGCCAAAGGCGGTGATTAATTACCTAGTTATTCATGAAGTGTGTCATTTAAAACAAATGAATCATTCGTCTAAATTCTGGGCACTGGTAGCAGAGTATGATCCGAAATTTAAAGATCATAAAAAATGGTTGCATGATAATCAGCAAAAATTGTTAAGTTTTTTACAGTCCTAGAATTTATAGATGTTTTGGTGCCTAATAATTTTAATCTGCTTAAATTTTAAGTAGAGTTCTAGAAAAAATAATCTCTACCATGACGCTTCTAAAAAGACCGGTTCGAAATTTTATACCAGAAGATTTTTCTGTAACTACTTGGGAAAAAGTAAAACCATACTTTGAAATCTTAATTGAACGCGAACTAAATTCACTTCCAGATTTAGAAAAACTTCTAAAAGATAGATCAGAACTTGAAGCTATTTTAGAAGAGGATTTTGCTTGGCGGTACATCAAAATGAACTGTCACACAGAAGACTGGAAACTAAGGCAGCGTTTTACTGATTTTGTAGAACAGATCCAGCCTGAGCTATCTGTCTGGGGTGACAAGTTGAATAATAAAATTGTTCAATCAAATGAGTTTTCGGAATTACCGAATAATCCATACCTGACGTATAAAAGAAATTTAGAAATGTCAGTTAAAATTTTTAGAGAAAAAAATGTGCCTATTTACACAGAGCTTGAAAAATTATCACAACAGTTCGGCCAAATTAATGGGGCTATGTCTATTAAATTTAAAGAGGAAGAGTTGACTATGCAAGCGGCGGGTCAAAAGTTAGAGTTACAAAATCGTGAAGAACGAGAAACGGTCTATAAACTTATGCTTTATAGGCGTTTAGAAGATAAAGATAAGTTAGACGACATTATGGATCAGTTAATTAGAAAAAGACATGAACTGGCTTTAAACGCGGGCTTTGATAATTTTAGAGATTATCAGTTTGCTGCTATGGGGCGATTTGATTACACACCAGATGATTGTAAATCATGGCACAAAGCCATTGCGAAACACATTGTGCCGCTGGTTAAAAGTATTCATCAACGCCGTGCTGATAATTTGAAATTAAAAACACTGAGACCATGGGATCTTTCAGTGGAGCCCACGGGGGCCCCAGCGTTGAAACCTTTTAATGATGGGAAAGATTTACTGATTAAAACTAAAAAAGCGTTCGCGTGCTTAGATCCCGCTTTTGGGCAGTATTTAGAAACGATGGAAGCCTTGGGGCATTTTGACTTAGAGAGTCGTAAGAACAAAGCCCCAGGTGGGTTTAAC
>CAMZKS010000112.1 GCA_947311285.1 uncultured bacterium
ACATGTCCACTACCTAAAACAAGGGTCGTAATTCATCTTATTTTTTATCCCCTTTTATTACCGCCTCTGTAGTCATCTCCACCGCAAGCACCGTTCGGCCAACTTCTGATATTTTACGTGTCCACCACAAACTAAGCGATGCCAAAACAAAAATTAATACAAAGGCCACGGAAGGTTTAGCTATAAAATAAAGTAAAATCACCAGAATCAAAAACGTGAGCAAATAAACTGCCTGCGAGACAAACAGACGAATGTGTGCCCGTTCAAGTGTATTTTCTTCATGCATCCATTTATAGAATTGCATGTCATAAGGCACTTTAATAGTTTGGTCATTTATTTTATTAAGGCTGTCGATAATTCCGATAGTAATAGGTTCCCACCAAATACCACGTATAAAATTAAGTACCATTGACCGATAAGCGCCATGACTCAATGCCTTTTCTGGTTTAGCATCACTATTATCCATTCTTTTTCCTATCCAGTAAGCCATAACCATTGCCACTCCAGAAGAAATTCCAGCCACCATACCAATACTAGTCATATTGGTCATCACTAAAATCAAAAACAACGGCCAAGCGACGTACATCGCTCCATCAAAAAATACGCGCCCAAACTCCGCCTGTAATAAGGGTTTTGGCGTTTGGCTTGGTATATTTTTTAAAAACCTTGCTGGAGAATAAGGAAACTTAAATTTTTCATCAGGCGTTAGTAGCAACACTCCCCCCGCCAAAGCAAAAAAGGCTAATCCTACGTAAGTTGTATAAACAAACCCAAACTGATCTGTAATAATACCACCTAAAATTGGGGCCACGACAGTGCCCACCATGATAGCTATTTGCAGCAAAGCAAGTGATTTTCCTTTATTTTTCTTATTGAGATGATGTGACAAAAATACATCATACGCCATGGCGGAATTAGCCCCTCCCCCCCCTCTTAATAAAAATAGCGGCAACATATATAACAACGTTTGACCAAAATTCTCACTTAATACAAACGGAAGACAGAACCAAAATATACATAAGGTAAAGGCCCTGCTGGCAATGGCATGCTTAACCCCAATTATTCGAATCATTTCTCCGCAAAAAGGGGTGGCCAACACAAAAAACAACTGCCCTACTAGAAAATAAACTCCAATTTGCCATAGCTCGTAATTTAAGCTTACGTACATATGATACGCTAAACTTAGCACCACTAAGTTACGCCCCAGATAAAAAAATAATTGAAACAAACCGACTTCAGCCATTTCTTTATCAAATTTTAATTGAAACAAATTTTGAAAATCAGCGCTTATTGCTCGATGAGGCATGGTTTATAAAATGAAATAATACCCAGCTACGTAGCCAAGTGTCGTTAATAAAATAGTAAATACCAGTCCGTCTTGCTTAACAACCTTAACACAAAAACAAATTACAAAAGCAGCAAAACGATAGAGCCAAGTTTTTTCGATCGCGTGCGCTGCTAGCATTAAACCTTTAAGCGTTCTTTCTGCTCCGGCATTAAATTTAAACAAAGCCTTAATAAAAGGTTGTTTATTAATTGCCTTAACCTGCTTCATTAACCGCCGATAAAAATATGACTGAGTTCGATCTATTTTAGCGAGTAGTATTTCCATCACCGCTGATAAAGATCTATTTTGAGTAAGTGTAAAAATCATTTTTTAACAATTAAATTTTGCACGGGCGTAAAATCCAGTCCGGCTAACATTCGTAATTTATTTTTTTGTTTCATAAAGGCTAACTGTGCGGCTTTATCTTGGGTAACGGCTCTCGTTTCAATTTCTAACAATTCATTTAATAACGCTCTCGTTTTTGGCCCTACACTGCCCGCGCCTACAGAGTTTTGTGTTGCAATTAAGCCCTCCTCTAACTGAAACTTAATTAAAGCGGTTTTGGTTAAATTCCCAAAGTAACCCGTTGGCTGATAATTCAACAACTCTCGTTGTACTAAAATCTCTTGCAGCTTCAGCACCGATTCATCTCTTTTTCCTTTAGAAAGATTCCCTTCAAAATGAAAATCATTCCATCGTTCAGAAAGTGCTTTTTGTGTTTCATATTTATTAAGCGCCTCACTTAAAGCGATTTGCGTTTTTGGACCAAATCCACCAGCGCCGGCCTCTGTTGCAGAATCAACAACAAAATTTTCTAACTGAAAACGAAGGACGGCTGATTTTAACTCTGCATCAAATTCACCGTCTTTGGCTCCAATATAAAAGCCCAAGGTAGCGAGCGCTTCTTGCAAAGTGGTTACCGCTTCGCCAGAATCTCCGATATAAAGTTTTTTAATAAATTTTTGAGGTGCAGGCACATTAAGTAGCCGTGTAATAGGGGTTACGATTTTAAAATTAACCGCTATTTCAATATCACCTGCAGCTTCTGGTTCATAAAGTGTTCCATTCGTATGCCATAACCCTAATGCCAAGGCTCTTGCTAAGCCTTCATCACCATACCCCATCCATAAATCCAATCGATCATGTCGAGCAATATTTCTGCCTCCTTTTTCGACAATCGCCCCCCCCCGATCATGCACCGAACCACAGCCGAAATCAGGCAAACAAACCACGGTTCCAAAGGCGTAAGAGGATGGAGCCGCAATCATTCCTGGAAAAACGGGTGTTCCATCTGCACCGGCAATGCCATGCCCATTCAAAATTTTATCACGCTCATAACTTCCTGTTACATAATAAGTTTGGTTTGGTAGTGGTGAATAATACCCCGTCACCGTAAACTCTCGGGCTTCTTGAGCCAGCCCCACATTGGCAAAGCTCACCCCCATTAGAGTGATTAAAAGAACGAATAAATTTTTCATTTGAAGCAAATACATCAGGTAATTGTAGTTTATCCTTAATTCTTTCGCAAGCACTAGAACTCGACCAAAGACCGTAATTATGTTTTAGGAATAAACCTTAAATATTATTTATGTACAAAAAATTTGACCAAGCCACGAACACAAATTATATTCAGTAGTGATGATGAATTTGGCGCTCTTTTCTTCCACGTTTCCTCAAATAAACAAGAAAGCAATGCGCCTCTTTCTTCTCACTCTCAGCCTTGCGCTTTTAAGTCTTACTCAAACAAGTCAGGCTTTTACCGATATTCCGACAACAGATCCTAATTACAGTATTTTTGCTCATTTAGATGAGGTTAATATTATGAACAGTCGTAATGGCGCCTTTCACCCTGATTTGCTCGTTACCCGAGCGGAAGCTTTAACTGTCGCACTCCGTGCCGGAGGTATTAACATTCCGTCTACATTTGATGGCACCATGCATTTCGACGACGTTGACCCAAACCAATGGTACGCCCCCGTGGTACATCGAGCCATTGAGACTAAAATCATAAACAATTCAAATAGTCGATTTAGACCCGATGAACTAGTTGATAAAGCGGAATTTTTAACCATGCTTTTCCATGCTGGGCAAGTTGACTTAAGACCTTTTTACTCTGTTCGAAACGTGGCTAAAGATATCCCCAATGACA
>CAMZKS010000113.1 GCA_947311285.1 uncultured bacterium
CTTCGTGAAATTTCTGCAATCTCTTGTACTCGATTCATTGGGTTTTCTCCACTCATGAGTTGAAGATAATCAATCATAAGCATATCCAAGCCATGTTCCATTTGTAATCGACGTACTTTTGCACGAAGTTCTGAAATAGAAGAACCCATCGCATCATCAATAAAAATTTGAGCACTATTGAGCTGATCCATCACGCCGCCCATTCTATCAAAATCGGCTTCTTCCAGTTTTCCTTTGTGCAGTTTCCAGCTATCAACCCCAAGCAAACCGCAAAACATCCGTTCAACTAGTTGTTCTTTCGACATTTCAAGCGAGATGATGCCGATTTTTTTTCCAGACTTAATGGCCGCATTTTGGCAAATGGCCAAGCTGATAGCCGTTTTTCCCATGGAAGGACGAGCAGCCATAATAACTAAATCAGATTTTCCAAATCCGCCATTTAGCATATTATCGAGATCTCTGAAGTGTGTACTAATACGACTTTCTTTTGCGAGTTCAGGGTTCTCGTGAATTTCAGAAATATACTCATAACGCTCGTTTAATACTTCCTTAATAGACGTGAAGCGATTTTTTAGAAAAGTCTGAGAAATAGAGAATACTTCTTTTTCCGCAGATTCGAGTAATTCCTCGACTTTCTTATCACTTTCATAGCCAAGTGCTGCGACTCTTCCTCCAGCGGTAATTAATTTTCTTAGTGTCGCTCGGTGTTTTATAAGTTGAGCGTATTGGAAAATATGCGTTGTTACGGGGACCATATTCTGCAGCTCTGCTAAATACTCTGGTCCGCCAATGATAGAGAGCTGTTCTTTGCCCTCTAGCTTGGTAGAAACGGTTACGATATCAATGGGCTCGGCTTTAGTGAACAGCTCACTACAGGCTTCATAGATCATTCGGTTATGATCATGATAAAAGTCCTCGGACTTTAAGAAATCTGCAATTTTTAAAATTGCATCTTTATCGAGCATTAAACATCCAAGCAAAGATCGCTCGGCCTCTAAGGCTTGTGGTATGATTTTTTTTTCTGCAGGATTTAAAGCCATTTTGTGTAAGTATTTACTATCAAATACAGTGGACGCGGTCAAACAAAAACCCGCATTAGGACTTTGCTAATTGCGGGTTTTTAATGAATGATTTAGTTTAATCAAAATTTTACGATTACTTCGTGCCAAACATGTAAGGGTGCATATAGTTTCGTTGAGAATCACCACTTCTGTGAGTCATTTTTTGTTTTCCTGTCGCTACTTGTTCACTTGTATTTCGGCTTTTTTGAATTCGTCGAATTGAGGCGATAATATCGGCTGCGTTTGAATTGTAGGCACGGTAGGTACGTCGGTTTGGAGAGTGTTCAGATGAACGTACGACATCTCTTTCGAGGGCTTTGGTGCCGGCATTACCACCATTAATGTAGTAGTCGTAAGCACGAGTACGGAAATTTCGTTTTGAGTTATTTGGGGCTGTTAGTACGCCATCAGCAAAGGTTCGTGTTCCGCTGTAGTCTTTAAGAGCTCCTGTTCGATTTAGGTAAGTAGAAACACCATCGGTATTAGCTACAGCTCGGCTTAAAGTATGTCTTAGCCATTGGTTCTTAGTGTTTTTAACGGCATTTGTCCGTCGTTTTTCATTAAAGTAATTCTGCTGTCTCTTTAAAATAGCGGTATTTAGTTTAGATTCAGCCGCAATTTGTCCATTACGCAGGGTGGCGTTACGGAAACCATCATCTTTTTGTTCATCGTAAGCGAGCGTCGTGCTGCTTAGTAAAAGTCCGGCAACGAAAGAAAGAAAGAGTGTTTTTTTCATAATCTTTTAAAAAGTTAAATTTATTATCTTACTAATATTAAGCCCTTAGGCTGTAGGCGCAAATTTTAAAACTGTTTTTTATAATACTCATTTAATATTAATTTTTTAATTAAATTGTTTAGCGGGTTTGTAAAGTGTTTTAGCCTTGCTGGTTGTGCTGAGTTTGATACATTATCAACTGATTTTAATAAACACTCAATCATGACTAAAAAAGCGAAAAACAAAACAAACACACTTTTAATTGTGCTGGTTGTATGGTTTGCCCTATCGGCTATCTACATGGTGCAAGACCTATGGCGTAACGGTATTAGTGCAACCTACCAAGCGGGATATCAAAAAGCCATCACAGATATTATGGTAAGCAGTCAAAGTTGTCAGCCGTTTGATGTTTATATCGGAGAAAATAAAACACAGCTTATAAGTATTCCTTGTCTTGAAGCGATCCAAAAACAAGCGCAATCACCACAAGGACAACAAAATATTGCCTCAAATGAAGATGAGAGTGTTACCAATTAGTATAAAAAACTTCTAGAATTTTTATAAGAAGCACGATACATCTTATCGTGCTTTTTTATTGATTGTCGCTTTAAACTACTTGTGATCTTGTGAAAACATACTTATTTAACCCCTAAATCTTTTTTCAGGGCGTGCACGTGCCGTGCCGTAGCTGAATCAGTGCGAATCAATAATTTTATTTTTTTAATACCATGCATAATAGTCGTGTGGTTTTTACCGCCAAAGGCGGCACCAATCGCTTCATAGCTCATTTTCAAAACTTCTTTACACAGCCACCAACAAATTTGTCGGGGGTACACAATTTCTTGTTTTCGTGAACTGCCCAGTAAATCTGTGGCGGGTATTTGAAAATAATCTGAACTCAGTGTGATAATGTCGTCAGGGCTTTTAGCCAATCCCATGCTGGCATCTTGGGCACTTATAAGGTCTTCTTCTGGATTTAGCTTTCGGAAAATTTTTCCCACACTTTGAATTGTTGGAGAAACGCCACCTAAATCTAGTTCGGCACCAACTTTATTAAGAATATTTTCGAGTTCTCTTAAACTTTTACGAGTATTAGTGGCAATAAATTCTTGCACGTCTTGTGGTAACAGTAGTCCCATTGTTTGTGCTTTTTCTTGAATAATAGCTAGCTTCGTTTCGTAGTTTGGCATTTGTATATCCACAATCAAGCCCCAACCGAGTCGTGAACTCAAACGATCCATCATGTCTCGTAGTTGCGCGGGTGGACGATCGGCAGAGAAGACCATTTGTTTTTCTAAATCTCTTAAATCGTTAAAAGTGTTAAAGACTTCTACCTGGGTTTGTTCTTTACCCGAGAAAAATTGAACATCATCAATGAGTAATACATCAGCTCTTCGGTATTTTTTACGAAGTTGTTCGGTTTTTTTCTCTCGAATAGCTTTTACAATTTCGTTCGTAAATCGTTCAGCGGTGGTATAAATTACCACAGCTTCTGGTTGTCGTCGAATAATTTCGTTCGCCGTGGCTTGTAATAAATGTGTTTTACCAAGCCCAACACCACCATATAAATAGAGCGGGTTGTATTTTTTAGGTTCGTGCAGTCCCGTTTCTGCGACAGCGTTACAGGCGGCGTGTGCGAGTCGGTTTTCTTCGCCAACGACAAAATTGTTAAGGGTGAATTTAGGCTGAATGAGTCTTGATTCGAGTCCGGCTTCAAGTCGAACCTCTGGTTGGCGTGGTAGTTTTCGTGGTCTGCTTTCTTGAAAAGCTTGAGGAGATTGCGACGCTTTATCGGCTAAACTTAAGTCCACTTCAAAAAAAATGCGATCAATTTCTGGTAAGCTTCTCTGTAGATTCGATAAAATAACGGTCGCATATTTATTCTCGAGCCAGTTTTTGTTCATCTCGCTTGGACACCCTAGTAGTGCCGCTCCGCCAGAAATTTCTTTCAAGTGAACCTTTTTGAACCACGTACAAAATTCCATTCGAGAAATTTTCCCAGACAGGTTATTAAGTACTTGCGTCCAGACATCGGCTTTATCTAAGATGGCCGCCATTAGGGAAGATAGATTAAATCGTTTCGATCCATACCAACGCCAATCACGCGAATAGGGCAGTTAATAAAGCTTTCGAGTGCTTTAACATATTTTTGAGCGTTAGGCGGTAAATCACCAAAACTTTTTGCTTGGCTTAAATTGCCTTCCCAGCCAGGGAAAGATTCATATTTAATTTCTAATTTTAAATTGGCTTTTCTAGTCGTTGGAATCGTACGAAGTTCTTGTCCGTCTAACATATATTTGGTCGCAACTTTTATTTCTTTAACCCCTGTAAGTACATCAAGCTTCGTTAAATTAATACAATCAAGACCGCTAAATTCAACGGCATTACGGACAACAACGGCATCAAACCAACCACAACGACGAGGACGCTTTGTGACGGCTCCGTACTCACCACCTTTCTCACGGATTTCATCGCCAAAGGCATCATCTAATTCGGTTGGGAATGGGCCAGAACCCACTCGAGTGGTGTAAGCTTTAGTGATTCCAACTAAGGTTGAAATTTTCTTAGGAGGAACACCTAGTCCTGTACAAATGCCTCCGGAAGAAACATTAGATGAGGTTACAAATGGATATGTGCCGTGATCAATATCTAAATGATGGGCTTGAGCGCCTTCAAATAAAACTTTTTTATTCTGACGCATGGCATCAAGTAAAATAATACGAGTATCACACAGTAATGGCTTAATTTCTTCTCGTACGGACATGATTTTGTTGTAGTCCGCTTCAGGATCAAGTTCTATGTTTAGAGTTTCACTGTGGAACTTACAGTTTGCGATTATTTTTTCTTTCAAGAGTTCTGTGTCAAGTAAGTCTTCACATCTAATACCACGACGCGCAATTTTATCCTCATAACAAGGGCCGATACCTTTACAGGTCGTTCCAATTTTATCTTTGCCCTTGCGACGTTCTAGCTCTGCATCAATCGCTTTATGGTAGTCAAACAGCAAATGTGCGTGTAAAGAAATTTTAACTCGTTCTAATACGTTTTTTAAGCCAGAGTCTTCTAGTTGCGCGACTTCTGCCCTAAAGCTTACCGGATCAATAACAGTGCCATTACCAATCACCCCAATCGTACTTTCATGAAGTAATCCTGAAGGCAGTAAGTTGAAAACAAATTTTTGACCATTCGTATATATAGTATGGCCAGCATTTGCACCACCGGTACTACGACAAATAAAATCGAAATGCTCGGAAACAGCATCAACGAGCTTGCCTTTGCCTTCGTCGCCCCATTGGGTACCTAAAATACCAACATTTGAGCCTAATGTTTGAAGAAAGTCTTGCATTAAAAGAGGGGTAAGTTTCGAGGCTTTTGTGGGTCAAAAGCGAAGTCGAAACTAAAGGTTTTATGTGTCTGCGTCAATGCTAAAATGTGCAAAACTTTCTTGACGGAGTTCTGCACAAATTGTGCACATAGCTTAAAGGATTTACAAAGAGTTATGACTGATTATAATAAATATTGTCTTGTTTTTAAACCCCCTTAGTTATGACTAAAATGTATTACGATGCTGATATCGATACGGCGAAAATTTTATCGAAAAAAATTGCGATCTTAGGATGTGGCTCGCAAGGGCACGCTCATGCTTTGAATTTACAGGAATCGGGTGCAGAGGTTGTGGTTGGATTGCGATTGGAATCAGCGACTTGCGCTAGTGCAGAAAAGGCCGGTCTGAAGGTGATGAGCACAGAAGAAGCGGCTAAGTGGGGAGACGTTATTGTAATGCTCTTGCCAGATACGGTTCAGAAAAAAGTATATGAAAGTGTTGTGGCACCGCATATGAAGGCGGGTAAAAGTTTGGTTTTTGCGCATGGTTTTAATATTCGTTACGACCTTATTACACCACCTAAAGAGGTAGATGTTTGGATGGTGGCACCAAAAGGGCCGGGGCATCGAGTACGAACGACTTACACCCAAGGATTCGGGGTTCCTGCTTTGTTTGCGGTTGAGCAAAATGCTTCGGGTGATGCGAAAGATTTAGCGCTTGGTTACACGAAGTTGATTGGTGCAGGGCGCGCAGGAGTACTTGAAACAACTTTCACAGAAGAAACAGAAACAGATCTCTTTGGTGAACAAGCAGTGCTTTGTGGTGAAGCGACATCACTTGTTCAAGCTGGTTTTGAGACATTGGTTGAAGCGGGATATGCACCAGAGTTAGCTTACTTTGAGTGTTTACATGAGTTGAAACTTATTGTTGATTTGATGTTTGAGGGTGGTATCGCTGATATGCGTTACTCTATCTCAAATACAGCTGAATATGGTGATTATGTTTCTGGTA
>CAMZKS010000114.1 GCA_947311285.1 uncultured bacterium
CTACCGGCAAGTTTTATTTTTAAGTCTTTCCGGTTGTCACAAAAAGTGTATAAAATGATTTAAAGGTCGGATTCAGATTTTGTATGGCAGCAAATTGATGTTATTAATAGCTCGATTGAGCCGCTTGAGGAGGTGACATCAGCAGAATAAAGGCCACCGAAAACGAGTGGATGCGAGGGTGAGGTTTAAGATTTTTTAGGCGGGGTGATTTTTTTACTGGCAAATTCAATCTGGTAAATATGAAGGAAGGCTATTAAGAGCGTTAGTAGTAGGGGACCAAAAATTAACCCCTTAAAGCCAAGTGTTAACACGCCTCCAATAATAACCAACATGACGGCAAAGGGATGTAGCAAGCTTTTAGCACCAATTAAGTAAGGTTTAATAATGTTATCAATATTAATAACTAACACTAAACACCAAACTAAAAAGAAAATTCCTTGTCCCCACTGACCAGTACTAAAAAGCCAAATAGTGGTTGGAACCCACACTAGCCCAACACCAACATAAGGCATTGGGGCCAGCAAAATAGCAATAGATCCCCAAAAAATAGCATTAGGAACACCAATAATCGCCATGGCGATTCCCACAAGAGAACCCTGAGCAATAGCCGCTCCAAATAAACCATAAATAATAGATTTCATTAGGTCCGTTATTTTTTGCACGAGTTCTCTTTTTTGTTTCTCAACGAGTGGCAGTAGTTTTTCTATATATTTAATAAGCTTTTCTCCATCTAGCAGGAGATAAAACAACGCAAATAGGAAGATTATAAGATGGAGAAAAACAAGTGATGAGCCGGTAATAAAACCGGTGGCAGACTTAAGTAGGCCGCTGCTCATACTCGTGAAAGTATTGGTGGCTAATTGGGTTAAATTACTGGTACTTAGTTGGTTCTGCCACGTGCTGCCTTCTGGCAGGAAGGCACTAATTCTGGCTGGGAGGGTGTCGAGTATCGCGGGTAGT
Source organism: uncultured bacterium (assembly GCA_947311285.1). Classification (GTDB taxonomy): domain Bacteria; phylum Patescibacteriota; class Gracilibacteria; order UBA4473; family UBA4473; genus JAACPJ01. The sequence goes on from CAMZKS010000114.1 coordinate 961, forward strand.
TGAATGGCTACATCACTGATTTGTCCAGACATGCTTTTCATCTCATTAATAAGTAATCCGGCTAACAGCGAGGTTGGAACGACAAATAATAGAACAATTCCAAGCCACATAATAATGCTGAGAAGAACTCGTGTAGGAATATATTTTTTAAGCCAAACATGCAGCGGGTTTACGGCGGTAACAATAACGGCAGCAATAAATAGTGTTGCCACGAAAGGGCTTACAAGGTAAAAAACTAAACCAATTAAGAGGAGGGTGACGGCGATAATAAAATGGGTGTGGATTCGGTATTGGATATTTATTTGAGGCATCTTTTCTATAGTAATTAAATTTGGCCACGACATAAAGGCGATTCAATTTTGTTTGATTTATTTAAATTAGCAGTCTAAGATGCAGAGTGCTAACAAGTATTAGTGATATTAAAAATTTATAAACCAAAATAAATCATGAATTTTGATAAATGGACGACTACGGCCGCGGAGTCAATTAGTGCGACTCAAAAAATTGCGGATGATAATCAAGCTGGCACAATAGAGATTGACCACTGGCTACTAGCTATTTTGGAGGATGAAAATTCTTTTGTTATTAAGCTGCTTAAAAAGTTGGGTCTAAATGTAGCCGAGATTAAATCATTAATTGAAACTCGGGTTTCGAGTTTTCCTAAAGTCGAAGGCGCGGTGCGACAACCGTCACGCGATTTTTCAACCATGCTTTCTCAGGCTGAAAAAGTGCAACGGAAAATGAAAGATGAATACTTGGCGGTGGATCATTTGTTTCTGGCTTTATTACAAGGTGGATCGACGACTAAAACGGCTCTTGAAAAGCTTGGTATAACGGCAGAATTAACAGAGCAAGCATTGTTGGATTTAAGAAACGGCGAAACTATAGACTCTGCGGAAGGGCATGAGAAGCTAGAAGCTCTAGAGAAATACACGGTGGACTTTACAGCGTTAGCGGAAAGCGGAAAAATTGACCCGATTATTGGGCGTGATGATGAAATTCGTCGTACGATTCAAATTTTGTCGCGTCGAACTAAAAATAACCCTGTTTTAGTGGGTGAACCTGGGGTTGGAAAAACTGCGATTGCGGAAGGTTTAGCGGTTAAGATTTATCAAGGCGAAGTGCCAGAAAGTTTAAAAAATAAAAAAGTTTTATCACTTGATTTAGCTTCGCTCGTAGCGGGTGCTAAATACCGAGGTGAATTTGAGGATCGTTTAAAGAATGTCTTAAAGGCCTTAGAAAAAGCGGAAGGTCGAGTGATACTATTTATTGATGAATTACACACCATTGTAGGAGCAGGCGCGGCAGAAGGCTCAATGGACGCTGGGAATATATTGAAACCCGCTTTAGCTCGAGGCACTTTGCACTGTGTTGGGGCTACGACACTGGCAGAATACCGAAAGTATATTGAGAAAGACGCGGCATTAGAGCGTCGTTTTCAACCGGTTATTGTGGAAGAACCGAGTTTTGAAGAAGCTCTGGCGATTCTACGAGGGATAAGAGAGAAATATGAACTACATCACCGTGTGAGTATTACGGATGATGCCTTGATTGCGGCCGTTAATTTATCAATGCGCTATTTGCCTGACCGGAAATTACCGGATAAGGCAATTGATTTAGTAGATGAAGCCATGAGTAAATTAAAGCTTGAATTAGAATCTGAACCTGAAGCTGTGAGTAATGTTAAACGTAAGCTGGTAACGCTTGAAATTGAACGAGCGGCACTGATGAAAGAAAATACCAAACCTGAACAAATTAAAAAGACGGAAAAGGCGATTGCCGATTTAAAAGAAGCGTTAAAAATATTGAATCAGAGTGGCAGCTAGAAAAAGAGAGTGCTAATGACTTAAATAAAGCGAAAGAGAAGTTAGAGAATCTTCGTTTTGAAGCCGAACGGGCGGAAAAAGACGCTGATTATGCACAAGCGGCAGAACTAAGACATGGTCGAATTCCTGAAATTGAAGCCGAAATTAAAAAATTAAGTGAGGTCTCGATAGGTAAAAAACTTTTACGTGAAGCTATTTCAGAAAACGATATTGCGGAAATTGTGGCTCGCTGGACGGGGATTCCGGCTATGAAGTTAACGGAAACGGAATCTGAAAAATTAACGTTGCTCGAAAGCAATCTGCGACAAAATTTAATTGGTCAAAGTAAGGCGATTGCAGCAGTTAGTAACGCCATTCGTCGTAATCGTGCCGGACTTGGGGCGGAAGACCGGCCAGTCGGTTCGTTTCTATTTTTAGGACCCACTGGAGTGGGTAAAACTGAGCTAGCTAAAACTTTAGCGCAGTTGATGTTTGATTCTCCAGATGCCTTATTGCGTTTTGATATGTCGGAATATATGGAGGCTCATAGTACGGCGAAAATGATTGGTGCGCCACCGGGCTATGTAGGACATGATGATGGTGGGCAGTTGACCGAAAAAGTTAGAAGACGACCTTATAGCGTATTATTGTTTGATGAAATTGAAAAGGCACATCGAGATGTGTTTAACCTCTTTTTACAAATTTTAGATGACGGACATGTAACCGATAGTAAGGGGCGTAAAGTGAACTTTAAGAATACGATTATTATTTTTACCTCAAACTTATTGGCGGAATTATTTAGCGAAGAAGCTATGCCCGCAGAGAAAAAAATGAGGGAAGCCTTAGCCCCGTATTTTAGACCAGAATTTTTGAATCGACTGGATGAAATTGTTGGTTTTCACCCGTTGGGTAAAGCGCACATTAATGAAATTCTTGATTTACAATTAACCGTGCTTGTTAAACGATTAAAAGAAAACCAAGGAATTACGCTGCAGCTTGAGGATACGGCTAAAAGTCACTTGGCGGAAATAGGCTTTGACCCAGCCTTTGGCGCCCGACCATTAAAACGGGCTATTGAACGCGAACTATTAAACCCACTAGCCTTGAAACTGCTTGAAGTAGGGGATGAAAATGGTTTAACGATTAAAGTGGAAAGGGGAAAAGAAGGGTTAGTGTTCAAGTGATAATGGGTGGTGAGAGAAAAGACCGGTCTCCAAAAAAGCTTTTGGACAAAGAGACCGGTCTTGATGATGACGGTTATTTGCTTATAATTCGGGGACTTCTTTTTTTAGTGGGCGGACTTGGTTTTGCGTGTTTTTTAATACGGATTTTACCGTGGCAGATGTAAGTAGAGTACAAACAGAAACTTCATTTTTAAG
>CAMZKS010000115.1 GCA_947311285.1 uncultured bacterium
AACTTTCTCATGCTTTAAAAGTGAAAGTTCGCTACTTTGAGGGGCTATAAAATCTAACTCACTCTCGGTAAAGATTTTCTTAAACTCTGAACCAAGTAAGCCAGTACCACCAAATAGACAAATTTTCATAAATTAAAAGTATTAAAAAACCCCGCAGAAACAAGTTTCTGCAGAGTTTGCTCTCTCTCTGGTAAGCCGAGTTCTGTTTTTCAGACAACATTTATCTGGGATGAACATTGCTGTTCACCTCACGCGACGGAACCAAATTAGGGTCAAAGTTGGAATGCAAACTCGCCTATTTTGGGCCACCCGCCTAGCTACCCACTTGGGTTTACCAACTGCTGCACCTTGCGTCGCAGCTTTCCCAACTTAAAGGGACTTTTCACCGGTTTCCCTGCCAAAGCGGGGCGCCGTATAGTTTCTGTGGCACTTTCCCTCAAACCACATTACTGTAATTCGGAGCGGCCGTTAGCCGTAAATGTGCATTCGCTGGTAGCTCGGACTTTCCTCACCCCCGTCGAAACGGAGACGTATTGCCTCTCGAAAGAGCCATTGCTTTCTACTCCTAAAAACGCTAAAAGTAAAGTCCTACAATATGAATGATAGATTTGTTGAAGACGTAAAATCACGTATTGACTTGATTGAAATCGTGCGTAAATACGCCGAAGTCAAAAAAGCCGGTAAGAATTTCGTCTGTCGTAGCCCATTTCGAAACGAAAAAACCCCCAGTTTTTCTATCAGCCCAGAAAAACAAATGTGGTACGACTTTGGCGCCGCGGAAGGCGGAGATGCCATTAGTTTTATTGAAAAAATTGAAAACTGTTCATTTCGTGAAGCGGTTGAAATTTTAGCAGATATCGCCGGCGTTGATATTCCTAAGGATTTTGGTGCCGATAAAGGACCCAGTAAAAACGATAAACAAGATTTATTTAAATTACATCAAACGGCCGCTCAGTATTTTTATGAGACGTGGCAACAATCTGACAAGGCGAAGAAGTACACCCAGAGCCGCGGTTTGACGACTGGCATGATGGAACGATGGCAACTGGGCTATGGCGGTGATGTTAAAGACGGACTGTCTAAACATCTGCTCAAAAAGGGCTTCAAAGAGAAATTAATTGCCGAATCAGGCGTCGCTTTCGAGCGATCGTTTGGAGACAAAGCCATGATGGACCGTTTTTGGGGGAGAATCATGATTCCTATTTGCGAACCCCGAAACGGTGAAATTATCGCCTTTTCTGGTCGTGATATTTTAGAGCGGGAGAAGGTCGGGAAATATGTAAATTCTCCCGAAAATCCTGTTTATCATAAATCTGCCACGTTATTTGGTTTAGACCGCGCCCGAAGTAGTATTAAAGAGCTTGATGCGGTAATTTTAGTCGAAGGCAATTTAGACGTCATATTCGCTCATGAACGGGGCTTCACCAACACTGTGGCTACTTGTGGCACGGCCCTAACTGATGATCATTTGCGTGCATTAAGAAGATTAACCAGCAACTTTTACCTCGCTTTTGATAGTGATTTAGCGGGCAAAAAGGCTACTCTTAAAGGCGTTGAAATGTGTTTAGAGATGGAACTTAATCCGTTAGTTATTGCACTGGATAACGTAAAAGATTTTGGGGAGTTTTTAGTCGACGAAAATAACACTATAGTGTTGCAACAAATGATTGATAACTGTCCTACTGCGCTAGATTTCTTTTTAGAACGCTTTGCCGCTAAGAATTTATCTCAAGGCATTGAAGGCGAAAAAAAGTTTCTTGATAGCTTTTTCTTCTTCTTAAAACTCGTACAACGTCCAATTGAAGTCGATGAATATTTAAAACGCATCGCCCAAAAACTAAACCGCAGCCAAGGTTTAATTGAAGATGAGTTCCAGCGATTCACGGCCAAGCAAAGCAATTACACAAAGCCTAAATTTGTACCTGACACCGAGGTGCGTTACACCCGTGAACAGAACTTTGTGGGGTTCATATTCGCCTTTTGGGATACATTTTCCAGCGCCATTACGGCCAGAAAAGATGATGTCTTAGCCTTGCTCAATGAGGCAGATACGCGCTTATATTTAAAACAAAAGATTGAAAATCAAGAAATGAGCCCAAGTAACACCACTCAGCTTTTGGCTTGGCAGTTGTGGCAAGAAAATTTGTTTGAAGATACAAATCCTGACGCAAAAACACTAAAAATAAGCTTAGATCAGTACTTGCAGATTCTAAAAATCGAAAAACAAAAACGCGAAAGAACTGCCGCGGGAGGTGATTTATCTAAGCAATTTAAAAAATGATGATTTTACTAGAAAACCGCAAAGCTCGCTTTGACTATGAACTGATTAATAATATCGAGGCCGGCATAGTGCTATCTGGCTGGGAAGTGAAGTCTTTACGAAAAAAAGAAGGAAATCTTAAAGGGGCTTGGGTGAAATTAGATAAAGGTGAGGCCTGGTTGGTGAACTGTAAAATTACGCCATGGAAGTTTGGTATAACGGGAGAACAAGACCCGCACCAGCCGCGAAGGTTGCTCCTCCATAAAAAAGAAATTTTAAAACTAAGCGCCAAGCAACAGGAACAAAAAATAGCGGTTGTTCCGCTTAAGTTGTATATGACCAAAGGCAAAATCAAATGTGAACTTGGGGTTGGGAAAGGGCGACAACGTCACGAAAAGAAACAAATGCTGAAAGAGCGGTCTATTGATCGAGCCGCCCAACAAGAGCTAAAGCACTTCTAAAAACTAAGTACGCGCCAGTAACTGCAAAATGCCCGGGCCAATGTAAATAATCAGCAACGCAGGGAAGACAAAAAGAACCAAAGGTACGCTAATTTTGACCGAAGCGGTACGACTTAATTCTTCCGCTTTTTGGCGACGACGCGTACGCAATAAACCTGCTTGAATTGATAAAGTCTCACTTAAGCTCACTCCCAGTCTTTTTGTGCGAACCACGCTGTTTAAAAAATGTTTAAAGTCTTCATCTTCTATTTCTAGCCGTAAATCATTAAACACCGCCTCCAGGCTTCGTCCCCAATCAAGCTCTTTTAATTTTTTGGCCACAACAAGGCTTAAGGGACTCGCGAAATTTTGGGTCGTAATCGTGAGCGCCCGCTCCAAATTGACACCACTTTTAAGTGTTAACGTCAGTAAATCTAAGAAACTAGGCACGTCTTCGCTTAATTTTTGATTTTGCCGTGATAATTTTTGCAGCGCGTACAAATCGGGTAAAAAAGTAACCAACAACCACATCCCTATCCACAAAAATAGACTTTCGACTGAAAAACTACCAAACCAAATCCAGATTAGAAACCAAGCTCCAGCGACAGTAAAAATGCTTTGCTTTAGGCGCACAAATGACACAGTATTGAGTCCGACATCTTGTTGGTCAAGCCGCCTCATTAAATCTTCAGATGTGAAAGTTTTAACAAACCACCCCGGTTGAGTAAGCCCATTAATAATTTGTGATACCGGCCACCAAGTAACGGTATTACGTGATTTCAAAGCCTTTTTCGTATTTAGTTCCAACCACACAACCTCTGGTTGAACCGCCATATTTTTATAAAGTTTAAGAACTAAATATAAAGCTAAAGCCAAGAGCCCATAAATAAAAATCATATTAAATTTTAAGACGCACTAAACGCCAGATTAAAAAGAAACCTATTAATTCTAAAGACAGAGAGAGCCCCAATAATATGCGGCCAGGAGTAGTAGAGAACAAAACATCGGTATGGCTGGGTGAAAGCCAGGCAAACAACAGCAGTGAAATAGGCCATAAGGCGGCCATTAAAACGCCACTCATTTTCCCCTGTGCCGTAAAAGACTTTATATCTTGTTCCAGCTTGCGACGATCTTCCAGTAAATTTGCAACAGAGTGGCAAAGTTCCACCAAATCACCACCACTACGAGATTGTAGTCGCAAGCTATCGGCTAAAAAATTAAATTCAGCGCTTTTTAACTGTTGCTGCCAATCACGTAGCGTCGCTTCAAGCGGCTGTTGTAAGGCAAGCAAACGCACGCCCGATCTTAATTTGTTTTTCATCGGATTTTGTGATTCCTCTGCCACAAACACTAAAGCTTGTGGCACACTGTAGCCAGCTTTAAGTGTGCTCCCTAGTGATCGCAACAGCATTGGTAATTGTTCTTGTAAAGTCTGAGTGTCTTTTTTAATTCGACTTAGTTTTAGCCCCAGATAAAGAACCGCTAAGCCAATTATTAGCCCTATAATTAAAACCCAAGATAAGTCTAAAACCACGGCCATAACGAAGATCAGGCTCAATGCCACAAACGTTAGAATAATTCGCCATAAAGGCTGTAAACCTAAGGCTTGTGTAGGCCTCCCACAATGGAGATAACCTCGCTGCCACCAACACCAAACCAAAATTCTAATGCCAACTAAAACCAACAAAATAATGACCGTTAAAAGTAACGCCCAAGTAAAAGTAGGGTTCTGTGTTAAAAACGAAGATATTTCCTTTGTGAAAATCATCATTTGAACCAGTTTTTAAAAGAGTCACTCCCCTTATTTTCAAAATATTCAGGTAAAGGCCCGGTTCGCTCAAAACGCTCTTTTGATTCATCATAATGACACACCGAATTCACTTGATAAGTGTTGGTGCGAATAGATGAATCTATCCAAGCTATTTCTGTGATTTTTCGTTGACCGTTACTTAAGCGTTTTTGTTGAATCACCCAATTAATCCCTTGCGTGATTTGAGGCCGAATAGCCGCAACAGGTAAATCAATATCCCCCATTAGTACCATCGTTTCTAGTCGGTATAAGCTTTCAAGCGGTGCATTAGCATGCACTGTTGTTATCGAACCTTGATGCCCGGTATTCATGGCCTGAACACATGGGCAACCATT
>CAMZKS010000116.1 GCA_947311285.1 uncultured bacterium
CGGAACGTTGACCTCAGCCAAATCTCTCAATCCCAAATTGATAATCTTATTCTTAAGCTTAACTGCAGACCTCGTAAATGCCTTAAATTCCTTTCTCCCTCTTTTGTCTTTAATTCTTTTCTAAATGGTCGGATTGCTCCTTGAATTCATCTCTGAACTAGAAACTAACGACAATTACGACATGTCCCCAAAAATCCTAAATGCACTTTTTTTAATAAAAACTGCTTCTCTCTCGCTAATTGATCGGCGATAGCCTCGTGATAATCTAAAAATATCTCTTCGGCGTTCGCACAACTTTCACAAATCAAAAAGTGGTGTGATTCTGTCTGATTATCACAATCAGAGCACAAACGCCACTTACCCTGAAACTCATGCACAAAGCGCACCTCTTGTAGTTTTTCAAGTACACGGTAGATAGTGGTTACATCCAACGAGTGATCAAGAATTTTTTCCATATCATGCGCGGATAAAAAAAACGCATTTTCGTTTAGCACTCGCAATACTTCACGAACGCCAAGGGTCACGCGCCAACGTCTAGCAGTAAAAGCGGCTTCAACAGGAGCTAAGTTTTGTTTCATATTTTCAAATACTATCATACTAATAAATAAAAACTCAAGCTAGAGCTTCTCTGTGGATTTTTTGCAAGAGTAGGGCTTTTAGATACTAAGCCATTAACGATGTGAGTGTTTCTGAATCAAACAATAACAACAGACCAATCATAATTAACAAGATACCTCCCAGCAAATTAGCCATCTGCGTTACTTTTGGGCTAAACACTTTTAAAGAAAGCGTTTTCATGGCGATAATAAACACCACTAGGTCATCTAGAATATAGGCAAAATCATAAATCAAGATAGCACTTATTTTTTGCCACCAATCCAACTCCAAGGCCACAAGCGTTGAAGTAAATACTGTAGGAATCGCAAACGAACAAAGTAATTCAAATGCGTTCACAGAAAAAGCCAACAACACCATACCACCAAGCACTAGCCATAATTGTTCTTTCTCTAAAATAGCCCCTAATTTTTGGTGAAATTTCTTTTTACTCGTTGCGTCACGCACATCACACTCAATGCCTTTATTGCTATAGCCATACACGGCCCAGCTACCCGCAATAATCGACATCAAGCCAATCAGAGTAAAAACATAAGTCATCGATTTAGTGGCAATAATGGTCGTCATTGCCTGAAAACCAATGAGGTACATAAATAGCGCCGCCAAGTAAATAATCCCTGAGCTGGCAATAAAAACCCCACCAATTAACCAACGTTTGCGCACGTCCTTCATGGTTAGTAAAAAACCAAGCAAAATGAACAACGTCCACATCGCACATGGATTAAAGCCATCAACCAGCCCGAGCACGAAACTCATTAAGGGCCATGAATAATCTAAAAAAGAGCTCCACCAGGCATCACTGGCCCCTGACTGGGCACTCGCCAAGCTCGGCCATAAAAAAGAGGCGGGCAAAAAATACAAATATTTCATATGAAAGTTATTTAAGATTTTTTTCCCAAAAAAGCAAAACCACCGGCAATACCAAGCCCTACCAGTACAATCAAAATAAGAGTCATATCAAGCGCATCATTTTCTTCTTCCGTTGGCTCAACACCCCTTATATCTGCTGAGGGAGGGCCATACTCAGCCTCTAAGGCGGCTAAAATCCTATCCGGAGCAAACCCTGTAATTTGCTGATCACCAATAAGATTAGAAGGAACCCCGGATGGAGATTGTCCAATCGCCTCTAAGCGCTTTGCCCATAAGGCCTGATTTTCAGTGTCATGCCAAACTTCGTACTCATTAATAATGATATCTGGATAAGCCTGCCTAAGGGTTGGAAACCATTTTTTTTCATTTTGACAGTGAGGACACTCTCGACCATGAAAGAAATCAAGCGTTGGAATTTGCTGGGAAAAGATTGTTAAAGGCAACAGAGAAACACCTAAAAATGATAAGAAAAGGTACTTTAAAAATTTCATCAAAACCACTCTAAAGACTAAGCTTAAATTCGCAAATCAATTGCCCGCATCTTAATTTTAATCATAATTGATAATAAATGCTTACTTTTAAAAACGTTAGCCTAAAAATTGGCAACTCTTCTGTTCTTGATGGGCTTAATTTTAGTGTTAAACCCGGTGAAATTGTCGCCATTTTAGGCGCATCGGGGGCCGGAAAGTCATCATTATTCAGTTTGCTTGTTGGTGAAAAAAAGCCGACCGGCGGTGAAATACTCTTAGATGAAATTTCTTTAGGAGACCTCTCCTTTACCAGTGTCCAGCAATATCGCCGCCAAATCGGAATTATTTTTCAAGACTTTCGTCTTTTGCCCCAAAAAACCGTGTTTGAAAACATTGCCTTTGCCCTTGAGATCTGTGGCAAAGCCGACTTAGTAAGAACCCGGGTACCAGAGTTATTAAATCTTGTCGGACTAGAAGACAGAGCTGGGCGATTCCCCCGACAATTATCAGGGGGCGAGCGGCAACGAGTTTCGATTGCCAGAGCCTTAGCCCATAATCCCAAAATGTTAATCGCAGACGAGGCCACTGGAAATCTAGATCCAAAAAACTCCAGAGAGATATCAGAGCTACTTCTTTACTTAAATCAAAAAACAGGTCTTACTTTGTTATTTGCTACACATGACCCAGTTATGGTACAAAAATTAAGCCCACGAGTGATACGTCTAGAAAGTGGAAAAATCAGATTTGATAAATACGCTTGTCCCTTAGCCGAAGCATTTGCAGACTTGCTATAAAAAGTTTGACAACCCATCAACAAACGCTTAAATTTTGACTAGTAACTTAGTTGTGTTTTATTTTACTTAAACGCCTTTAATGACGCAAAAACAAATCGTTGACGTTAACTTCACAGAGCTTATGTCTCGTTTACTCGACTTGCTAAGTCCCAAAGAAAGGGACGTAGTGGAGCGTCGTTTTTCACTGGGCGGCAATAAAAAAGAAACACTCGATAAAATTGGTAAAAGCTATTCTATCACACGAGAAAGAGTGCGTCAGATAGAAGCTGTAGCCATTAAAAAACTGGCTCGAATTTCAACGGATCCGTCAATGCGGCAGATTCATAATTTAGCGTACGAAATTTTATGCGATCATGGCCGAGTTATGGCCGAAGATCGACTTGTTTCTGAAATGTTAAAAAATATGGCTAACGCCAAAAAATTGGATACCAACGCCATTAAACTAGCGATGCGGGTATCTGACAGAATGACAAAACAAGAAAAAAACCAATTCTACCGACCTTTTTGGCGAACTTCCGAACTCTCCCTAATGGAGGTAAAGGCACTTATCAAGGGGGTTCAAAAAATTATGCGAAAACAAGGGGATATAATGAGCCCAGAAGATATTACCCAAAAACTAGAAGAGGCCTACCCATTAGAGATGGTGAGCTCAGTACTATTCGTAGATTGGAGCTTCAAACGTGTTGATGACCAGTGGGGGCTAACCACTTGGCGCCATATAAATCCTCGTTCAATTAAAGATAAAATCACTATCGTCTTTAAAAGCGTTGGAAAACCGCTTCATTTCACAGAAATTGTGAATCACGTACTTAATGACTTTGAAGCCAAGAAAATGGTAACCCACCAAGCCATTCATAATGAACTTATTCGTCACGATGAATTTGTTTTAGTCGGGCGCGGTATTTACGCAC
>CAMZKS010000117.1 GCA_947311285.1 uncultured bacterium
ATTACTCAAATAGATAAATAAAAACAACGAACTTAACACCTCCTTTATCAAATCATAGCTATAGCCCCTCCCTGCTAAATACTGCGTTAATTTATTTCGTTTCTCATAATCGCTTAAATCAGGATATTTCCGTTCTATCTGATTTTTTTTCTTTTCTGCCAAAGTCCAAGCGGGGTCAAACAGATCTTTATTTTCTATTAAAGTGGCGCATTGTTTTTTCGCTAGGCTCATATCCACCCCTTTAAGCATCAGCTTCTGCATTATTTTAGAAGTTCCATTTCCCTTTCGTATTTCAGAGCGTATCATCACTTCACAAAAACGTTCATCATCTAAATATTTAGCTTGAACAAGATTGTTGATCATTATTTCAATCTCTTCTAGCTGATCGGGGTAGCGTTCTCTACATTTATCCCCTAATCGCTTAACGGTATATTCTCGTGCACCAAGCAGCCACAGAGCATAGTCTTTCAAATCCATTTTTTTTCGCATCCTCTAAAGCTTACTCTTTTTAATCCCTTTGAAGAAATTTGGTTAAAAACATTCACGAAGCGAACGTAAAACTGAGAGCGTGTTTGAGCGACTGCAAGGAGTGAGTTCTCTCAGTTTAGTTGATGAGTGATTTGGTTTTCCAACATTTATTCGCTGGGCGCCCTTTTTTCTTTCTTTTTTTGGCGTAAAAAAAGGAATTAAAGAAGCAATAAAAAAAGACCCGCGTTCACGGGTCTTTTTCTTTAATTACCTATTATTCAAATTTTAAAAACTATTCAACTACAACAAAAGCCTCTCGTACTCCTCGTTCGTAATCTTGTCGTCGTTCAGAGAAAGCTTCATATTCACCAACTGCTAACTTAACCGTAAAAGTTGAAGTCTGACTTGGCATTACTTTTCCTAAATTCCCAAAACCAGAAATATTAAAGTCATGCGTAAATCGTCCGTCATTTTGAACTTTAAAGTTAATCGTTCCTGCGGGGATAGTTTTATCTGACATATCTAATCCCCATTCATAAGTATAAATCTTAACATCTGTCGTTCGATCTGGAATTTCAATCACGACAGGCTTCGCCTCTACTGAAATTGAAGCCGGTGCTGCCGATGCCACAGGTTCCTCCATCGGTGTTTTTACTACTGAGGTTTGCAGGGTTTCTGAAATAACCGGTTTTACAGTTTTTGTGGCTGCAGGTGTTGTTTCCCTTGAAACTTCAACAGCTTTTTTGTTTTCTGCTTCATCTTCTGACTCTTCAGCGACCTCTATATCCGTGTCAGTTTCGTCATCAGCCCCTTCTTTTGCTTCTTCTACTTCAACTACAACTACATCGGTATTCATCTCTGCCGGCTCATTGTCGCGACTTGTCAGCCACCAAAAAACTCCGAACAAAAAGACAACTAAAACCAAAACTCGTTTAAACATAATATTAATGGGTAATTAAAGGATTTTCTAGAGTGATAATAAAAGGATTTTCCAAAACAAGCAAATTGTTTTTATTCAAATCATACCGTCATCTAAAAAATTCACACAAAGCCTCTTATTAAACCTTATGAAAATTACTGCCAGCGTTAATTTCTAAGGCTCTATACACCTGCTCTAGTAACATTAATCGCACCAGATTCCGCGTCCAAACAGCTTTTCCAAAACTAAGCTTCAAATTGGCCCGAGCAATCACTGACGGACTTAAACCAAACGCCCCACCAATAGCGATACAAATAGTACCGTGGGTCACAAAAGCGGATTCAAACTTTTCTGCAATTTGAACTGAGTCTAAATTTTTACCGGTTTCATCTAACACTACAAAAAAATCTTGAGGATCAATTTTTTTCAGTAACGCCTGTCCTTCTTTTTCAAGGTTCAAGGTTTTATTCTTTAAACCCGCTTGGTTTAAGGCAATTGTTTCAATCGAACAACGAAAACCAATTCGCTGCAGGTGGGTTTGTTCCCAAGAAGTGATCTCGTTGGCTTTACCAAAATAATAAATTTTAATTTTCATCGTTATTAACCCTAACGCATTCAAGCTTTAAAGTCCGGACTTTTTTAAAAAACTTGCTTTAAAAGTAAGTCCGGACTTAAGATGATCCTCGATGACAAAATGTTTAGTGATTCTTCTAGCATTAACACTTGCTGCCTGTGGTAGCAGTAAAACTGATTTAGGCAATAAAGAGCAACCTGCTCAAAAGCAAACCTTCACTTTCCAAGACCAAGAATGGCAAATTTCTTTGCCCGGAGATTGGGAAGTTTTACCCGCCGAAAGACAAGTACCGTTTATGGCGCAAAAAGGGAGCGCTAATCTAGCCATTCTTGAAAGAGATCTAACAAACCAAGATCCTGCTGAACAAATTATAAACAGTGCTGAGAATCAATTTTTCACCTTCACGCTCAATAACCGAAGCGAAAACGCTTGGCAGTTCACCGGGCAACCAGGCCCAACAAACACCCCCAGAACCTTCTGGCAAGAAATAAAAACCGTCACTAACGCTCGTAAATTTTTATTGGCTAGTTGCAGTGAAATTTCCGACAACAGTAATGATTCTAAGTGTGGAGCGATAGTTGGGAGTTGGGGGTTAATGGCTGTGGAGGAAGAGTAGAACTCAGTTCGAACTCTAAAATTCAAGTTAAGCAAAGACTTCGAACTGGTTCGGCAGGCAAGAAAGGACTGCCCAGGGCGGGAAGCTCTTTATTAAAATTTTCAATTTAAAACAGAGCACTCAAATATTCGCTTTGCTCATTTTTCGTTTCGAACCCTTCGGGTCCGCTTCCATGTTCTACGAACATTATAAAAAAGTGTTTAAACCTGATAGGTCTAAACACTTTTTTCATGGTGCCCAGGGCGGGAATCGAACCCGCACTCCGGATTAGGGAATGGGATTTTAAGTCCCACGTGTCTACCAATTCCACCACCTGGGCAAAGGGGTGTTACAAAAGCGAGTGCTGCCTTTGATCTGAGATACTCTATTTCACTCTCTAAAAAAGTAAAAGTTTTATTTTGGAGGCGCCATCCGGGTTCGAACCGGAGTACAAGGCTTTGCAGGCCTCTGCGTAACC
>CAMZKS010000118.1 GCA_947311285.1 uncultured bacterium
CCTATGGTCAAGACATTAGCGTACTTGAAACCGTTAAAGCGCAACTAGAAACTCAGCTTGAAAACTTAAAACACCTTGAGGGGAAAAGCTCGTATTGGTTGGGCCCCATTGTAGATGATTACAATGCCTTAAAACAGGATTACCTAAAAGTGTTAAACAACCAACTACCAGATATCTACATACATAATTGGAGTTGGTTCAATAGTGGCTATCGAACCAAACGATCTACCCCAGTGCCAAACCGAAACGACGCCACGTTGCATACATGGTATCATCAATCCGTCACCCTTTTTAATACCGAATCCAGAATCGCTCTAAAAAAGCAGATCAAAGAACGTGAAGCCTTACTTTTCAAGCAACGTGAAGATAAGTTTTGGCACAAACAATTACCACTTTTAGCGCAAAATTTTAGTGAAACTGAAATTAAAGCCTATCAAACTTTAATTGCCGCTCACGATGCCGCTACAGAAAGTCAAAAATCACTTGTTGAGGCGCAAATCATTGCTACTCAGGTAAAACAAAATCAGGTTTTAAATAACAACCACGCCTTATTCAGTGCCCCTATTAACAGTAAAACATTGGCCGTGCAAACCTTAAACAAAAACGATGTTACGACTATTAGCTTCAGCCAAAGTAGTGATGCAAATGCTTCCATCTCAAAATCAATCCCTACTCAATTTTTAGAACCTTTGTGGCAAGCCTTCCGACGTTATAACAAGCCTTTCCAATTCAGTGCATTTCATAGTGAAACACTAAGACTCATTCAACAAGCCAAAGCTAACTACAAACATAGTCTCATTGCTGACTCCGGCATCCCCCTAGAACCCGCCCAAACAAAAACAGTGCGTGATTACATTGAAGATTCGTCACGATTCAACCAAGACATAGATAAACAGATTTCTAGCGTTCAGGCTGACATTCCAAAACTTAAAATAAAGTTCGCGGGCCAAGCGTATTTAACTACCGCCTTAAAACAGACGCAGGCCAAAATTGAAGCCTTAGAACGATACCGAAAAAGCGGTCCCGCGGAAGTGACGACCTATCACCAAGCCGTAGCCGTTTGGAAACGAAACAATGCCGTTACTCTCGATAAAATAGACGCCGGCGTCGCTAGTCATTACGCTGATATCTCAAACTACACTCAAGGGTTTTGGAATAAATCCGAAGCCGTTGTGGCGCAAAAAGCCGCCGAAATTGAAGCGGAGAATATTATTGATACCCGCGACACTGTTGAGTTGATTAATCAAACCCCAGGCGGCTTTAGCACTGAAGATGAATCCGTTCGAGAGGAACTCAACAGCTTCCTAAACAACTTATCCAGCGTACATGATACCGTAGCGAAGACGCCTAGTTTCCCACTAACAAATGAAGCCGTCAATAGTCAGGCAGAAATTTATGAGACGTACAGAGATAAAGTACTTCGTAATCAAGGCTTAACCTCAAGCCCTAGAAACAATTTAAAAATTGAATCACTACATCCTGACATACGTAAAAAAACCATTCAATTTTTAAATAAATTAGAAGATAAACTAGGTCTTAAACTTACTATTTCAAATGGGTTTAGGAATAACGAAGAACAAGATAATTTATATAATCAAGGTCGAGAAAATGACAATCCAATTGTAACGAATGCTAAAGGCGGTGAGAGCTACCATAATTACGGTTTAGCGTTTGATCTCGTCGAAATTAATAATGGAAAAGTTAACTACAGCCTAGATTGGAAAAAAATAAGTAATATTGGGAAAGAATTTGGTTTTGAATGGGGTGGTGATTGGGAGAGTTTCCCTGACAAGCCACATTTCCAAAACAGCTTTGATTTAGAAATAGCTAAATTAAAAGAACAAGTTGAGAATCAAAACCTTGATAACGGCTACATTAATACCAATCCAACTGAAGTAGAAATATTAAGTGAGGAAGAAGAAATACAGAAAAGTATAATTGAAAACATAAAAGCAGGTCGTGATCCTTATGCCGTTGAAGTTGCGGGATTAGGGATTGGAATAGGTATTGCTGCAGCACAGAAGTTTATTACGTTTGGAGAAAATAATAAGCTTTGGATAACAAAACAACTCATTAAATTTGGTTTATTTAACCAAGATATCTTAAAAGGTTTAATCACAGCTAATGACTTGCCAATTCCTGTACTTCAAGAGTTAATTGAAATTAATAAAACTATATTAGCCAGTAAGTCGCTCTATAAAAATTGGATCGAATCTTTAGGGGAAGATTTTGAAAAAGCCACTATAAATTTAGCCAACTTTGTAGGTACAGGTTTAGAAAAAATCAATAATAATAAAAGCCGAATAACAGAGACTACTATCTCTGCTCCGGAGTCTTTGCCTTATGAAGACGCATCCGCTTTATCTCGTGCTGTTTATAACTTGGAAGATAACGTAGGTTCTTTTAAAAGAATTAAAGGGGAGGCGTTAACAAAGTTCAAACTTACTGAAAAAGATTTAGTGGACATTAAAACAGGCCTTAAATCAGCACTTTATACAGATGGGACCTACACCGTATTGGCTTTTGCCGGTACTGAATCAGGACTGACTGATAAAATAGCAGACGCGACTCAAGCTTTTGGGTTAAATACACCACAGTATAATCAAGCAATTTTGTTAGCTAAAATAGTTAGCGAAGAAAATGAAATAACTATTGTTGGTCACTCTCTTGGGGGCGGACTCGCTGCTGCAGCTGCAGCAAAGACAGGCCTAACCACAAAAATTTTTAATAGCTCCGGTGTTCACCCTAATACCATTGCTACTAATCAAAAAAGTTTTAATAATATCACCCATTATTACACCCGTGGTGAAATACTCAATGTGCTTCAAACACTAACGCCTTTACCCGACGTTCCAGCCGGTAAAACCGTGTATTTAGGAGACCACTTTAACTACTTGCACTACTTAAATTCCAATTTTTTTAGAAAAATCAAAAGGGTAACCAGCCTTCATAGTGTATTCTAATTTTAATGAGATCAATTAAATACGTTTTCATAACTGTCGTAGCTGCGATTATTAGTGCTTGCTCAACCCCACAAGAGCACCCGCGCTATTATTACAATGATCAAAGCGTACAGGAGTTAATCTACGCCATTGAAGATGCAAATATTAACAAAATTCAGACTTTAATAGATGATGGAGTGAACGTTAACACCGTTGGTAAAAATGGAGTAACACCTCTTTTTTGGTCTTATCTAAAATTAGACGAACACCCTCTTAAAAAAGATATTTTTAAATTACTTCTTAAAAACGGTGCCAATCCACTTATTTTACATAAACCGACAGGGAAAAGTATCTTAACCTATGCTGCCATAGATACTCATGATTCAGATTATTTAAGAATAATTTTAGAAGAGATACCTGATATTAATGTTGATCAATACTTAAAGGCAACTCCACGCTACCCAACAGCGCTCTATCATGCAATTTTTAATAAAAACAATGAGAATGTAAAACTTCTAATTCAAAATGGTGCGAATCTTAATTTTAGAGACAATTTTGATAACCTGCCACTTGAAATTGCTTCGTATATAAATTGGGAGGCAGCTTATATTTTATTACAAAATGGTGCAAATTACACAGATGGAGAAAACAAAATAACCGAAAGAAACCCTCACGGTTTAATTCCTATAGTCTGGGCCCTAGAAAACACAAACTATGTACCCTCTTTGGATGGCGATTACGACTGGCGACCTGAAATTCTAAGTTTTTTAAATAATAAAGGCGTTGAAGTGTATCCTAAATATCCTGAAG
>CAMZKS010000119.1 GCA_947311285.1 uncultured bacterium
CAGATGTAACCGGTGTCGTTGTTGCAGCAGGCGCTGTTGGAGGAGGTGTTGCTGTTTCCGGCGCCGATGCAGGTTTCGTGAATCCTTCTCTAAATGTTGGATTTTGTGCCATTCGTTTTAAAAATGCGGCTTCATCGTTCGTTCCGAGTCTTCTTTTTTCACCTGATGTTAATGTTGCAAAAACATCTTTTTGCATTTGAATATCTTTCAGCAACGCCTCTGAAGTTACATTCCCTTTGCGTAGTTCATTTTTAATTTGCGCTTGTGTTCGATCTCCATTCTTCGTCAAATTATCATTCGCTCTTTGGCCTCCACGAGTAGCCTCCCATGCGGATTTAATGCCATCCATTCCACCACCAGGCATACTCCTCATGTTGTTTGCAAAACGATTTAAAGTTGATGGTCGAAGAAGAGTCAGCCCATCATTGATACTCGGTGTCTGCCCATTAATTTTTGCACCTGGAATCGGAATTTCTCCTGCAGTCGATAAGGCGAGTTTCCCCATACCTTCACCAAAGCTTTTAATCATCTCAGCCCCCGGTATGCCCGTTAGAGCAAAGTCGAACACGACTTTCCAGAACAGCACGACGGTCATAATAGACCACAGCATTCGCCAGCCGCCAAATTCATTTGGCCCCCAAAGTGCTTTAAGTGAGGCTCCTGGTTCAATCACGGATACAAAAAATTCACTGGGAATGGTCATTAATTGCAACTGGGCAATCATTACAAACCCAAACGCTAAAGCCGCGGCTGATTTAAGAGGCACTAATAAATATTTTGAAAACTCTTCAGTCGCTTTTCCCATTCCCCCAATACCCATTACCCAGCCGGCTACTAGTAATGGCGAGAAAATAATAAACACCCACATCATCACTACTCTAAGCAGTAACACAATCATCATCGCGGCCAGTGCCAACAGGTAGGCTAACCCAAATACTAATGAAAATATGGCACTGTCTAAAACATCTAATAAGCCGCCTGTGTCGGCCGAAAGTAATGGCAACGATTCTAATTTCATAAAGAAGCTTCCAAACGCTAACATAATATTTTTCTTTTCTGGGTTATTCATTTTCTCGGCAGCTGTTCGAATTTCTTCAATTTTTTTAATTTGAAATAAACAAGAGCCCGTGCCTCCATTTTGCGGGGGACAGAAGGTATTATTCACTAGTTCTCGAACCGATTTACAGTTTGCTCCGCCTCCATCTTCACAGTCTTCAAAAGTTTCAGTATCAACTTTTCTTGAATAGTAATCAGCCACGTTGTTTACGCCTCGTGCCTCAATTACGGGATCAGCGATACTGAGCAAAGCTACCGTACCAATGTGTACCACATCGACTAGGACTCGAACGGCCAGCATAGAAAAATTAATCGCCACTAGACCTAAAATAACAGGGCCTAGTTTTGATTTAATGTTCCATTCTTTTATCCCTTTTCCGGATGTCACTAGATTAGAAAATGCTAGAAACAAAATTACGCCAACAAAGGCAATATTCGTTAAGTTTCGAATGTAAATCCACATTGGTCGCAACATCTCTGTTACTTGATCTCCAGTAATAAATTCACTGCCCCATAACGGCGGGAAAAATTGGATCATTAACATAGCGGCGGCAGTAATAATGTGTACCAGCGTAGCCGCAATTTCTGAAAAATTTTTTAAAGCATCGTTAGTACCACCCCCTTGCGCGTGTGCTAGGTCTGGTATTAATAAAAAACTAAGCACAAAGGCCGTGCTGAGTGTTATTCCTCCGAAACGTTTAATAAATTGGCGCATGAATATATTTATATCAAGCCATTATACCAGATTTCAATCTTTAAAACAACCCGTTAAAATCGCGCCATAAGTGCTACTGACACTAAAAAACGAACGCGTGCTTAATTCAATAAATTGAATAAAAAAATTTTAAACAGAATGTGCTGATTATAAATTCAGATGCGCTGTTAGGTGTTTTTTACTGGAAACTTGTGATTTCTAATTTTTCGCCCCAAACCCAATTACCAGGTTTTATATTAAAGACTCGGTCTGGTGCCGACTGTACATATACTTTTCCGTCATTAGGATCTATCGTAAACTTAACCGCCTTGGTTCGTGCCGTATTATTCGAAACCTCTCCTGTTGTAACATAACGCAAAACAAAGCTACTACGCACTCGATCTTTTAGTGGTACTCCAGTGAAAAGACCTGATATATAATGTAGGCGCTCACCAAAATCATTTTCTCGATTAATCGAAACGTCTAACGATCCTGTACCACCACCTGCATCTTTAGTGTTAATAGTGAAAGCGGTTTTCCCGCTGCCATTTCGAGCAATTTTATAAAGTTTTCTTACCTGATAACTGATATTATTGAAATTTTTTAATCGTTCAACTTCAAGTTTTAGTCCGTCTATGTCATTCCTCTCTATTAAAGCCTTAAAAAAAGCTGCTCGAATTTCTGCTCGAGTTTTGCCACTATTGGGGTGTAGCATAGCTCTTAGATCCTGAAACTCTTCGCTGTTTTGGATATCTAAAGCCGCGTTGTTTTCTTTAATTAAAGTGGCTAAAGTAGAACTGCCAGTTAAAACACTAAACGCTGTTAAATTATTATACAAAGCTAGGGCATCGCCGTTTTTACCACTACGAACATTTCCTTCTAAAGTTTTGTAGCGCCCTTGTTTTCGCAGTCTTGGATTATACCAGGCTCTTTCTAGAGTTGCGTCGTCTGAAGGATTTTCTTTGCCTGCCTTTTTCTCTTCTGGTGTTTTTTTCAATCCCAAACTTTTTTGAATAACACCAAAAGTGGCCCCCGCTAACATTAATGTTAAAATAGCACCACCCGCTAAACCAACAAATCCATACTTGGTAAGTTGTTCAAGGGTTAAGCTGTTAGCCCAGGCTTCCGTTCGTTTGATCATTCCATTACGTTTTGCTTCTGGAAGTTCTAAAAACTTAGGGTCGTTTAACTGCCCTCTTAGAGGGATTAGGTTATTAATATCGGAGGTCCCAGAGGCTCTATCATAGGCCATTTGAACAATGCTCCCCTGGGGTTGTAAAGCATTTGGGCCGATATAATAAGTGCGAATAATATCACAATATTTAAATAATATGTATTGTTGATTGTCCTTTGCCGTCAGTGGCTCTCCATTTACTCTTTTAGCTTGAATGCGATCATAATCCGCTCGCTTCACTAAGCCTTCTGCCATTTTCAGCTCTAGCCCGGCCGCTTTCAATTGTGCTCTGGTTGGTAGCGTTGTCACCGTTGGGGGCTGCAGTTCTCTCATGTTTTGCAACTGCCCTAGTAGAGGTTTAAACGCCGAGGGCGTATAATCTTTTCCTAAATGATAATATTCTTGCAAGCTCGCATTAGCTCCTGCTGCATTTGGGTCGTAGTTTCTATCAAAAGCATAACCGACAGGCGCCATAAGATCTTTCGTAAATCCTTGCGCGTGTGCATAAAGAATATTGGTCATTGATTCTCCGCTACCAATACTATTGATTACATCCAACCCTCTATAAGCCGTGGCAATATGTCCTCCGATGATGGCTTTTGCTCCGCGCACAACCCCGCTACCAGTAGCTATTACCGCTCGCACAGCATTTGGGCTTTGCATGGTTACGGCCAAAGTGGTTAATCCTCCCACCCACCATTTACCACCACCCAGCAAATAAGGAATCCCTGCAGCAGCGGCAATGGTCACTAATCCCGTAGTACTAATTTTTGACAAATCACCTGGTATTCCTGCCAGAGTTGTACCCGCTGCTGAAATTTTTCTTTGTAATATTGTGCCTAAAGACGCTCCATCTAGACCTTTTGCTTCTAAGGCTGTGGTTGCCTGAGAAATCATCTCGGCATTAATTTTTACGTACTGGGAAATTTCGGTACTACTTCCAACCTGCAAATTATTAACGGTGTTAATAATCTGTTCTCTACTTTTACCTTTTAAGCTTGGAATTTCTTTAATAGCGACTGCTAACAAAATATCTTGCTGAACGGTTTGAAAAGCTTCTAATTTTTTATCATTTTCTGTTACAACTTCATCTCCTAAGGCATTCCGCTCAGCTTGGGTTCCAAGTGCATTCCTAACCTCTCTATCGTTTCTTACAATACGGGAAAAATCCGAAGGTTCTAGGTTTGGATGTGGATCATGCGCCGTCACTATGGCCGGACGATTTGTATAATCGGGGTTGTTAAGACTCATAGTGTAAAATTACAAACGAAGTACTCGACTCCATAAATCAAAACCATTTTCTCTTTTTCCGCGCATACGTTTTAATTTTATTTTTTCCATGGCATTAATAATTTTGGCTGTTTTATTTTTTCCTAATAAAATTCGTACTCGATCTTGATTCCAAATATTACTTTCTAAAACTAAAAGACGAGAATGTTGATCTTCAATAAACCAATAACCGTCAAATCGTTGCCATGGTATTAAGCCTCCGTCACCAATCGTAATACCGTTTTCAAATAAAGATATTTCGTGTTCCTCTTCGCCTTCACGATGTACCCATAAATAGAAAGCAGCGATCAAACAAATAGAGGCCACCGGAACACCACTCGAGGCCGGATCAGTGAAAAATATCACTAAAGCCGTGCCAAAAGTTAGCAGACCAAAAGTAATGTACCAGCCAATCCCCCGTTCGTATGGATGATAATCAAGAGCTTTCCAGCTTACTAATTTCTTGCCATAAAAGCCGTTATCTTCGCTTATCATGTTATGGTTGGTTTCTTCTATCATCACTCTGTGATTTATTAATCTCATTATTATAGCAGAGTTTGGTGACTTAAACAAGCTGAAGAAAAATCATAAAACAATAAAAAGCCCTGTTGAAATTTAGGGTTTTGGAGTTCAAGGTCGACCTTGAATTCTAAAAAGAACCTAATTCTAGCCAAATAACACCTTTCAAGGTCGACCTTGAATTTTTAAAAAAGCACTTTGATTCCTCGATACTGGGAGATTCCTGCCGGGGCAGGAATGAGGGAACTACTTTTGCGTTTATAGTTTTTTTCGTTGTATTGCTTTGTAAATTTCTACTCCTATTAGGGGAATTAATGAGGCTACCACAACAATCACCCAGTCCTTCAAATTCAGTGGGTAAGTGCCTAAAGTTTCATTCAAGAAAGGTATGTAAAGTATAGTCGAGATCATCAACATCGAAGTAAAGACTGCCACCAACAACATATAATTAGTAAATGGATTCATCGCAAATACCGAACGAGTAAAGGATCTTGCCGAGAAGGCATTAAACAGCTGGACTACAACTAACATCGTAAAGGCTACTGTTTGAGCGTGTAGTAGGGCCGTAGGATCAACGTCTAAGCCTTGGCTGAAGTTCCACCCATATTGATACAGCGTGTAGAGAAACCCTAATGTCATCACCGTACCGGTCATAATTCCGGTAAGGAGGAAATGCGTCACGAACGATCCTTGTAGTAATTTTTCTTTCGGATCACGTGGCTTCTTTTTCATTAGTCCTTCCTCGGCTTCATCTACCCCAAGAGCGATGGCTGGCAATATGTCTGTACCTAAATCAATACACAAAATAAGAATCGCTGTTAATGGTAATGGCAGACCAAAAACAATTGCCGCAAAAACCACAAACAATTCGGCAATATTACAACTAAAAATAAACCACACGAATTTTTTTAAGTTCTCATAAATTCGTCGTCCCTCTTCAACGGCTGTTACAATAGAAGCGAACGAGTCATCCGTTAAAATCATCGTGGCGGCTTCTTTACTGACTTCAGTTCCGGTGATACCCATAGCCACACCAATATCCGCTTTTTTAAGCGCCGGAGCGTCATTCACGCCGTCACCTGTCATGGCAACGACTTCACCTTGTTCTTGCAACAAACGAACAATTCTCATTTTTTGAGCTGGCAAACTTCGAGCAAAAATCAAAGGCCTAGTTCTGTCTTGCAGCATAGCCCCTAACTTCTCATCTGAAATATCTATCACTTCACTACCCGTTAATACTTGCACATTATGCCCCCAGACAATACCGAGTTCTCGGGCGATTGCTTCAGCGGTTACGCCGTAATCGCCCGTGATTACAATCACTCGAATACCGGCGCTTCGGCAGTCGTGTACAGCATCTCTCACTTCCGCTCGGGGCGGATCAATCATACCCACTAACCCCAAAAATACGAGATCGGTCTCGGCTTCGGTTTCGTTTGTCGGTAATTTTTTTGCGTCTAGAGATTTTTCAGCACAGGCTAAAACTCTTAAAGCATTTTCTGCCATTCGGTTGTAATGGCTTTTAATCTGCGCTCGTTTATCGGCCTTTAGTTCGTGTACGGTTTCACCATCACTCCAGTGTGTACATTTTTCTAATAGTTGATCGGGAGAACCTTTCACCAATAATTTGCTTTTATCTTCCGTAATAACCGACATCATTTTGCGGTCTGAATCAAACGGAAAAACCTCTGAAACTTCACTTCTTTTCACTTCTTTTGATTTTTTAGCCTTGGCATAAAGCGTTAATAAGGCCCCTTCTGTGGGGTCCCCTAAAATACTGTAACGGTTATCTTTATGAATAAGGCTGGCTTCATTACAAATGTAACTGGCCTCTAGCATGTCGTTTAGTAAGACTGTGTTTTCTTTATCTTTCTCTTTTCCTCCAACATAGTTAACACTTCCCGCTTGTGGGTCGTACCCAACACCTGAAACATGATGAATCGAACGATCTGGTAAATAAATCTCACGCACCGTCATTTGATTTTTGGTCAATGTGCCAGTTTTATCTGAACAAATAGTGGTGACAGCGCCTAAGGTTTCAACCGATGATAATTTTTTAACAATCGCTTTTTTTTTGGCCAGCACTGTCGCGCCTAATGCCAAGGCGATAGTAATCGTCGTTGGCAACCCCTCAGGGACCGCCGCAATTGCTACTGAAACCGAGAATAATATACTTTCAACTACGCTGTAATCTCGCCATAAACCAATTAAAAATAGAATAACACAGAGCCCTCCTGTAACTTTCGTCACAAATAAGCCTACACGATTTAACTCGATCTGTAGTGGTGATTTAGTTTTCTCTGTTTCTGTAGTTAAACGGGCAATTTCACCAAACTTCGTATTCATTCCTGTCAGCGTTACTTCAAACACCCCAGACCCTTTAGCAATAGATGTGCCCATATAAACTAGGTCTTTTGCCTTTTTTTCAATTGGCAGACTTTCTCCCGTTAAGGCTGATTCTTCAATTTTCAAGGAATGTGTTTCGAGTACCTCTCCATCCGCTGGAACTTTGTCCCCTTCGCCTAAAACTACTAAATCACCTGGCACTAGTTGAGCCGTTTC
>CAMZKS010000120.1 GCA_947311285.1 uncultured bacterium
AATGGGTAGTGGATCAAGTATTCGACTTGTTTGTTAAGCTGGGCGCTACGGATGAACAATTAGATTTCCCTTACATTTACGCGGTAGCGCGAGACGGGGTAGCCGTGAAAGAGCTGGGTGATGAACAAAAAGACATCACACCGCTTTTAGATTTTATTCTAGAGCACGTACCAACAGCGGCAAATGACGAAGAAGCTGATTTCTTAATGCAACCAGCGACTTTGGCTTACGATAACTTTTTGGGCCGTATTGCGGTTGGTCGAGTGCATTCAGGGACGCTTAAAGTTAATCAGACCGTTAGTGTACTTCAGCCTGATGGAGGTAAACGAACAGGGAAGATTTCTAAAATCTTTACCTTCCAAGGTATGCAGCGAGTTGAGGCGCAAACAGCGGTAGCGGGAGACCTTGTGGCGATTGCAGGAATTGCGGATATCTTTGTGGGCGAAACGATTGCTTCAAACCCAGAATCAGAAGCGTTACCGGCGATTACGGTTGATCCACCAAGTTTGGCAATGTTCTTTATGGTGAATGACTCACCGTTTGCCGGACAAGAAGGAAAACTCGTTACGTCTCGTCAAATTCGAGATCGTTTAGAAAAAGAATTAGAAACCAACGTAGGGCTTAAAATTGAGTTCCCAGAAAATTCTGACCGATTTAAAGTACTGGGTCGAGGCGAGATGCATTTGGCCGTTCTAATCGAAACGATGCGTCGTGAAGGCTTTGAGTTGCAAGTCTCTCAGCCAGAAGTTGTGATGCAAGAGGTCGATGGAAAACAACATGAACCCATTGAACAAGTAGTGATTAATGTACCAGACGAAATGTCCGGTAAAATTATCGAGATGATGGGGAAACGAAAAGGAGAAATGAAGAACATGGTGATGGAGAACGGTAACACGATGTTAGAGTTCGAAATGCCAGCGCGAGGACTTTTAGGAATCCGATCAAGCTTCATTATTCATACTAAAGGAGAAGGCACGATGTTTAGTTCATTTAGCCATTACGCGCCGCACATGGGAAAAATTGAACGACGACAAGTGGGTTCACTTATCTCAGGAGAAACGGGCGAGTCTGTGGGCTACAGTTTATGGAAATTACAAGAACGAGGCCCTCTATTTATTGGGGCGGCCGTTAAAATTTACGAAGGTATGATTATTGGAGAACATAACCAAGGATCGGATCTAACGGTTAATGCGACTAAAGGAAAACAGTTAACGAATGTTCGTTCTTCTGGAACGGATGAAGCGGTAAACCTTGTGCCACCTATTCCAGTAACGCTGGAAGTGGCTTTAGAGTACATTAAAGACGATGAGTACGTTGAAGCGACACCGCTTAGCATTCGGATTCGTAAGAAGCACCTGACAGAAGGGGCTAGAAAACGTAATAAGTAGTTGCTGTGATTTTTTTTGAATAAAATACAGGTCTTGACCGCGGTGTCTGTTGGTTTATTGTAGGAGTAATTATTTATATTTTGATTATGAAAAAAGTTTCCGAATTGCGTCGCAACACGAATGTGCGTTTAATCGTACTGCTTAGCTTGTTGGTGGTTTTGGCTATTTGTTATTTTGTGTTTGAAAAATTCCGAATTTGGATTCTAGCGCTTATCGCGGTAGTGCTAGTGGCTTTCGGTTTAGAGTTTTCTGGGACAGACGTTGATTTAGGAAAACTAGTTGAAACGGGTTCAGTTAAAGAATCAATGATTACTAAAACAGAAAATGGCACATGGTTGATTGGCGAATGTGAAAAGAAAGAAAATTTCAATTGTGATAACTTTGCGTATCAAGATGAAGCGCAAACATTATTTGAGGCTTGTGGAGGTGTTGGAAATGATATTCACGGTTTAGACCGAGATAAAGATGGTATTGTTTGTGAATCAAATAAAAAACGTCCAGCCGATACAGCCGCTAAATCTGTCTGGGACATTTTAGGTTTTCAAGGAGATACGGAAACGACTGCAGAGCCAGTAGAAGGTTCTGATGAAACGACAGAAGTGGCTCCAGCCACTAACTAGGCTTCGTTAATTATCTTTAATTTTAAAAAGTGTCTCACTTTGTGAGGCGTTTTTTTAAATAAATTATTTGACGATAGAGTAAAGTTTTATTAAGATTTATACTTGTAATGCACATTGAATTTAAAACTGATTTCAGGGGGTGGTTAGAAACGCATCGCTGGAAGCCAAAAGAGCTTTCGGAGAATTTAGGGGTGAGCCGGCAAACAATTCATCATTGGATGGATGGCACAAGTACACCAAAGAACGAAGAAGTGATCCGAAAGCTTTTCAAGTTAGGCGGAGATAATTTAATTGCCTTTATGAATCGGGATGATAAACCGCGAATTGCGAAGCCTAGAGCTTATTTTGAAATAGAAGGTGGTGCTAAAATTGAAGGTGAAATTCGAATTAATGGCGCAAAAAATGCCGCGTTGCCTATGCTTTGTGCCGCACTGTTAACACCCGAAAAATGTACTTTTCTTGAAGTACCAAATATCACAGATATTGATAACTTATTGACCATATTTAAAGATATTGGGGTAAGTGTTAAACGTTATCCTGAGGAACGGAAAGTCGAAATTGAAGCAAAAGAAGTGGATCTAGAAAAGTTAGCAGATTTAGATGATGTTCGTAAATTTAGAGCCTCTTTGTTGATGATGGGGCCCATTTTAAGTCGCTTTGGTAGATGTGAGATTTTAATGCCTGGTGGCTGCGTTATTGGGGCTCGTCCGAATAACATTCACACAGATGGATTGATGACTTTGGGCGCGGAAGTCGAGGAGACGGAAGATAGCTTGAAAGCCACTTACAGTCTTAAAAAATTAGCGAATAATCGTTTACTTCTTTCAGAGGCGTCTGTGACGGGCACTGAAAACTTGGGTATGTTCTTGGCAGGGCAGCCGGATAGTGCTGAGATTTATTTTGCGGCAGCGGAGCCACATGTTACCGCCACGTTAGAAATGCTGGGTAGTATGGGGGCTAAGGTGGAAGGTGCAGGTACGCATCACGTTAAAATTACGGGTAGTAAAAACTTGAACGGGGGTACCTTTACGATCCCAACCGATGGTTTATTGGTGGGAACCTACGCCATTGCTGCCTTACTTACACAGGGGGATTTAATGATTACCAATGTGAATCATCGAGAGCTCTTTTCTTTTTACGGGCTACTTAAGCGTTTAGGGGCTCAATTTGAAATGCTTGATAGAGCCTTGCACGTAAAGCCAAGTCCGGACTTGAAAGCGATAACCAAGGTGCAAACAGCTATTTACCCTGGTTTTTCAACCGATTTGCAAAGTCCACTCGGGGTCTTGCTTACGCAGTGTGATGGGGATTCATTACTATTTGAAACCTTGTTTGAAAATCGCTTAACGTATTTATTAGAGCTGGAAAAAATGGGGGCAAAGGTTCAAATCATGAATCCGCATCAAGCTAAAATTAGCGGTAAAACTAAACTACAAGCCGCAGAAGTTCAAAGCTGGGATTTACGAGCCGGAGCCGCTATGGTTCTGGCTGGCTTAATTGCGGAGGGGTACACAAAAGTGACAAATATAGATTATATTGATCGTGGGTACGAAGATTTTGTTGAAAATCTAAATCGATTAGGAGCTAATATTGAACGAGTGGAAACTTAAATAAAGAGAACTTTATTAAAGCTCTCCACCAACTCCTCCCAACGGGAGGAGAGTTAAAAGGAAAATCTTATTTATTTCTCTCCTGCTGGGAGGGATTAAGGGAGGGTGATAAGCAGATTGAATTCATGAATCGACGAGGAAGAATAGATGCTTAGCGACTATTTATCGAGTGGCTCGAAACGTTTTATAAGGTAAAAATTGGTATTTCATGCTTTCACGGCATTCAAGGGGGGCGCCTTGGCTAATTTTTAATCGTGATAGAGTTTTTGTGATCGTATCACTTTCTGCTACATTACACTTTTGAAAACGATTAAAGAATCTTGGGGAATTAATTCTCATGAAGGTCATACCTCGGTAATCAATAGTACCAGGCATGGTGTAAAGAAGGTGATGTTCTTTGCCAGCGGGAATTTCTTTAATCGATAAACGATCAATGATGCTTTTGGCTTGAAGTTCATTTACTGATGTTGTTTCTTTCGCGCTAGTTTCAGTTGATTCTGTAGCAGTTTCTTCGCTCAAACTACTTTCAGAAGAAGATTCTGATGCGAGAATAGTTTCGCTAGCAACCGCACCACTTACATCTGTCTCGCTGGTTGTTTTTATTTGTTCATTGTTGTCTTCAGTATTTTCGCCAGAATCATCACTCTGAAGCGCGGACAAGGCTTGGTTTAATTCGTCAATAGTGTCTAGGGGGTCGCTTTCATTGGATTGAGCGAACGATATGTTCGTAACACCGGCGGCCAGTAACAGCATGAGGGCGAAAGATTTTGTATAACGCATTTGTGTGTTTTTTAATAACTATATTTCATTATAACATGTATTTACTTTTTATTCAATTATTTTATTTTAACCAAAAATGAATTGCTTAAATTTTAGGGAGACGAAAGCAATTTAGAACTCAGAAGTGGCTTTTAATTAGGATTTGCCATTTAAGTAGGCATCAGTGGCTTCATCGCCATAAAGTTTTTGAGCAAGTTCAATCTTTTGTTTTTTGGT
>CAMZKS010000121.1 GCA_947311285.1 uncultured bacterium
TTAGTAAATACGACAATATCTCCTATATTAACGGGACATTCTTGCAATGTGCCGTCTTTAATTCGTCCTGGGCCAACGGCAATAACTTCACCGCGCATTGGTTTTTCTTTCGAAATAGTATCAGGAATAACAATACCAGAAGCCGTAGTGCTCTCGCCTTCCAAGGGTTTAACTAAAACGTTATCGAGGAGTGGTTGTAATTTTGCCATATTTTTAATATTTAATTTATACTCCTATCTTAGCACTCCAAAGGTTAGAGTGTCAAAAATATTTTAGCAATTGATATCGAGGACTGCTAAGTATGGATTTTTAATTGTGAGTAGGACTCAAATCTTTAGTATAAATACGATGACACGAATTTTAACCGGTATGCAGTCGAGTGGAAACTCTCATTTAGGAAATTACTTTGGCATGATGAAACAAGCCAAAGCTCTGCAAGACGCCCCAGAGAATGAATGTTTTTATTTTGTGGCGGATTTACATAGCTTTACAAGCAAGCAAGATCCAGAATTGTTTAAACAAAATCAATTAGCCGGTGTTTTGGATTGGCTAGCCTTGGTGATTGATCCAGAAAAGTCTATATTTTATCGACAATCCGATATTAGGGCTCATACCGAACTGTTATGGTATTTATCCTGCTTAACGCCCTTTGGGTTAATGGAGCGCGGGCACGCTTTTAAAGACAAAATAGCTAAGGGATTAGACGCGAACGTAGCTTTGTTTACCTATCCAATACTAATGGCGGCGGATATTATTTTGTATGATGCTGAAATTGTGCCTGTCGGAAAAGATCAGGCACAGCACGTAGAAATGGCACGTGATTAGCTCAAAAATTCTATCATCACTTTGGTGAAACGTTTGTGTTGCCCGAATCGCAAATAAATAAAGAGGTGCAAACTATTCCGGGGTTAGAAGGGGCTAAAATGTCTAAAAGTTATGGTAACACCATTGAAATTTTTGCGGATGAAAAAGTGTTGAAGAAAAAAATCATGAGCCTTAAAACCGCTTCGGTTGAAATGGGTCAACCTATAGATCCAGAAACGTGTAGTGTAATGGCCTTCCACCGTTTATTTGAAAATCCAAATCTTGCTAAATTAGAAACCGATTACCAAAATGGAGCCATCGGATTTGGCGATAGTAAAAAGCAGCTGTTTGAACTCGTTTGGGAATACTTTTCAGAAGCTCGTGCCAAACGAGCTATCCTTGAAGCTAATCCGGATGAAGTACAGCGAATTTTAAAAATGGGGGCACAAAAAGCCTCAGTTATCGCGGAGACCAAGTTGGAAATGGTGCGAAGTAAGTTTGGTTTGAGTGGGAAGCATCTGATTTAAGAAAAGACTCTTTTTATAATGATTTGATAAGGATGCAATGCTTAGTAATTGCAATTAATTCGAAGATAAACTACAATCGCGTGATTACTTAACAATCACTCATGTCAGACTTTGAATTTAAAAATCTTGAAAAACGACGACCACTTTGGAAAGACATGGCTTATTTTGCTGGTTTTGCTTTCTTTGTTTACGGAGTGACTCACGTTGGTCTAAATAGTGGTGCTTACAGTGAGATTGCTAGTTTTAAATTTGGACAGCTGAAGGCTTCGGTATTAGAGGTAACCTCTGACATCTCTTTACTGGCTCCAGCAGAAGTGGTAGTTGAAAAAAAATTAGAAAAAGTAAGTAATAAGTCAAAACCTAAGACCTTTCGACAAAAAAATCTAAAACCGCGTAACGAAGCGGCACAAGTGTTTAAAGATATGAAAATATATCCGTCGGACAATCGTTTGTATATCCCACGGATTAATAAAAATGTCCCGTTGATTACCGTACCTAAGCATCAAAATTGGAATGAACTAGAGACTAATATTCAATCAGGGCTTCAAGAAGGAGTGGTTGTTCATCCAATTTCGCATTCTCCAGGGAACTTTGGGAATTTCTTCTTAACGGGGCATTCGTCTTATTATGCCTGGGATGAAGGTCGTTTTAAAGATGTATTTGCTTTGCTGCATGAGGTTAAAATAGGGGACAGCATTGAAGTTTATTGGGAGGGGAAGAAGTATGTTTATAAAATTAAAGCCCAAGAAGTAGTACCACCAACTGCGGTTGAAGTTTTGAATCAGCCAAAAGATAAATTTCTGATTACACTTATGACCTGTACACCGGTAGGAACGAACAAAAACCGTCTTATTTTAACGGGAGAACTTAAGTCACAAGAGTAGGTTTATTTCATTGCGGTTAAGGCTATGGCGAGATTTGCGTGTGGTTTCCAGCATCGTATTTGACCTTCCTCGTATAAAAATCCAGTCCACCACTGATCATTATTGCTTAAAACGTAATAAAATTCGCCACACAATAAAACCTTGTGTGCGGTTAGAGGGATAAATTCTTCCGCCTCTTCATTTGGTAAGTGGGTGATGGTGTAATTACTGATTTTTAAAAAACTAAAGTCATCATGTCCTAAGACAGACTCAACAACGGCGTTAACACTGTCATCTACCTCAAAGTCTTCCACTTCACCTGCTAAGTCCGCCAATGTGGTTTGCGCAAGGGCCTCGGCCGCTAGTTGGTTCTCAACGGGGAAAGGGCCAGCAATACGTTCCCAGGTGGGTTTGCCATCGCTATCAAGCTCGTCTTCGTTCCAATAGTAAACATTTACTTCAAAGGCATTGCCTTCTTTATTAACAATCGCTTTATAGTTTAAATTGTGACTGACGTATTCTTCGATGGTGTTCATGCTTTTATTATACCTGAAACAGAGGGCTATAACCAGGGCTTAGTAATTTAAAAAAATGATTCCAAGTCCGTTCGGATCTAGAATCATTTTTTATTCTGGTGAGCGATGAGGGATTCGAACCCGCGACCTCCTGGGTGTAAACCAGATGCTCTAGCCAACTGAGCTAATCGCTCTTCACCAACAAAGACTTTCATTAAAGCCGAAAGAATATAAATATTTTCATCAAAGCTGCAAAACTTTTTTTAGTCTTTGCGGTATTTGTCTGTCTCGACCAATGATGATTAATTCACTATGCTTAGTTTTGATGATCAAAGATTACGTTTCGGCACAGCAATGGTTAGGTGATTTGAGCTCGGAGGCGGCTTTTTTTGAGAAAAAGGCCTCACCCTCCCTTGAGGAAGTGAATCGTGCCTTGGATTTAATGGGGCGCCCTGATAAAACTTTTAAATACCGTGTGCTTGTGGGCGGCACTGCGGGGAAGGGGAGTGTCTGCCGAATCATTGAGCAAGCACTCGTTTCAGAGGGGATTAAAGTGGGGCTTCTTAGTTCTCCTCATTTGCAGGTGGTGAACGAGCGTATTCGACTGAACGGGAAAATTATTTCTCGCGAAGATTTTGTCACCACTCTTTCTGAAATTAAAAACTTAATAGCGACTGAGAATTTAAAGCTTACTTATTATGAAGTCATTGTTTTGGCGGGTATAAAAATTGCCGCTGATCAGGGAATTAAAATCTTGATTTGCGAGGTCGGATTAGGAGGTGAGTTTGATGCCGTAAATGCAGTGCAAGGGCCGCGACTTTGTGGACTCACTTTTATCGGATCGGATCACTTGGAAATACTCGGCCCAAATCTTGCTGATATCGCTAGGACAAAGTCTAAAATCTTCACTCCTGAATCAGTGTTTAATTGTACATATGAACAAAAATTTAGTTCTATTTTAGATAAAAACTCAAGTATTAAAATTGATTATATAAAAGGAATTAAGCAAAAATTGAACAAAAAATTAGCACGAAAAATGTTAGAACAATTAATTGATTCAAGATCACTTACAATTCCTAAAACAGAACTCCCATGTCGCTGGGAAAAATTAGGAGATAAAATCATTCTTGATGGCGCTCATTCGACGCCAAGATTCAAGTATATAGAACAGGTAAAACTAATAAAAAATAGAGGTCCCTATACCCTTGTTTTAGGGATGCAAAAGCGGCACAATCTAGAGAGTTTTGAAACGATAATTCCCTACGCAAAAAATATCATTTGGACAGAGTCTGGCGAACCGGATTGCCTTAGCGCGGAGGTACTAAAAAAGTATTACAAAATGGGAGAAGTCATTAGAAATCCTCTCAAAGCCCTTAAAGTGGCACAACAAAAAAATGACCCCATATTGGTGACGGGGAGCTTTTATTTGTGCGGTAACATACGAGAGCTGTTTTATTTAAGCAAGGATATATTGGATCAACAGACTGAGTGGCCAGAATGATTTAAATCAACTACTTAAGTTCGAACTCTAAGTTCAAATGTATTTGTAGAGTTCGAACTTTTACTCCCATTTATCCCTCTTCTGACTTTTCGACTTATGTAAGGTAAAACCTAAAAGAGAAATCTATTTAGATCTCTCACGTTACGCAAAAAACGGCACTTGTATTCTGAAAGGTTGCGACTCTGCTCGGAATGACAGAGTTTGTATTAATGGTATTGCTTTTTTTTTGTTTAATTTACTATTTTGTTGTTTTTTAATAGAAGTCACATGAAAAATCATAGAGGGGAATCTACAGGAAATATTTCTACACCCGAAGAGGTCGCTCCCATTGTGGCAGAAATTTTAGGAATGAAAATGTTTGGTGCCCGAGAGCTTATGAAATTGTTTGGTCCAGATGGTATACATAGAGAATTTGCAGAAAGAGTTTTTAAAGGAATGGGTGAATTAGGTTATCTTGAACGCACAGGGATGGCGGGACTGACTTTAAACACAATTCAACGTGATTTATTTACGGATACTAGATCTGGATCACTAGGGCTTTTGCCTGCGCAGCCAAAAATTGTAGAGACTGTAATTAGTGGCTGGGGCCCGTGGAAGAAAGAAAATAAAAGGCTTCGATTGGCGAGAGTTGGCGAAAATACAGAATATGATGAAGTGGTTGATAATTTGCATAACGCTATTCAAAAAACAAAGGATGCCCTAAGCGACCAAGATGAACGTTTTGAACAAATCACGCAGTGGGTAACAAAGAAGCTTGAAAACAAGACAGCAGCGGAGGTTTTAGTTTTTGTTGAAAGAAAGCCCCAAATACTAAATCCAGATACAGCCATTGCCATACTTAAAAATTTCAATCCAGAAGATTTACCCAATGACAGCGATTTGGTTAAATTGTTAGACTTTCTTTTGAGTCACCCTCAATCTGGAAATGATACTTATGCGTTTCTCTTGAGATACGTTGGTAAAACGAAAAAACCACTACAAACACTTATTCAAAGTGGTAAAGATGAGTAATTAAAACAGTGAAGCCTGCAATCACATTACCAGCAGTCTTGTCTATGGCCATCTTCTGACTTTTCGACTTACGTAAGATGAAACTGAAAAGAGAAATCAATTTAGTTGGGATAAGGTCTATATAACTTAGAACAACGAAATTTGCTCTAGCGACTCGTCTGGGCTGCGTTTAGTTACCGATACGGGTGAATCCTCGATTTGATGTGTTATTGAGGCAGAGGCGGCATTATTAGCCAAGGTGTCAGCCCTTTCGTTGCCCAGGTTGCCCGCATGACCTTTAACCCACTGCCACTTTACGTCCAAAGACTCGTTTAGCAGGTAACAAGCTTTAAATAGATCTTCATTTTTAATTTTATCGCTCCCGCTTTTATTACGAGCCCAGCCCAGTCGTTTCCACTTATGACCCCACTCGGTCACACTTTGCATAACGTATTTACTATCGGTATAGAGGGTTACGTTTTGCAGCTGCTTATCCGCAATCACCTCTAAGGCGTGTAGGCACGCTCGGTATTCCATTCGGTTATTGGTGGTGTGTTTATAGCTCTGGCTAAATTCTTCAATAATTTTTCCCTTTTCGATAAACACGACGGCAAAGCCGCCGGGCCCAGGATTGCCAATACAACCGCCATCTGTATAGATTTCCATGTTTATTTAAAA
>CAMZKS010000122.1 GCA_947311285.1 uncultured bacterium
CCGATGTCGATATTTTGACTATGACGGCTACACCGATCCCACGAACGCTGCACATGGGAATGAACAAGCTTAAAGATGTTTCAACAATTACCACACCGCCTCCAGGCCGGTTGCCGGTAGTAACAGAGGTTCGTAAATATAATTTGAATTTGATTCGAGAAAGTATTCAAAAAGAGTTAGCACGCGGTGGGCAGGTTTATTTTTTGCACAACGAAGTTCGCACCATTGAATCTCAGGCTGAGCAGCTGCGACGCTTAATTCCTGAAGCCCGATTTATTGTCGCTCACGGTCAATTAAATCCGCATGAATTAGAGGCTCGAATTAAACACTTTAAAAACGGTGAAGCTGATGTGTTAATTGCCTCTACTATTATTGAGAATGGAATTGATTTACCGAACGCTAATACGTTGTTTGTAAATAAAGCCGAAAAATTTGGTTTATCACAACTTTACCAATTGCGAGGTCGAGTAGGCCGAGGCCGATCACAGGCTTATGCCTACTTTTTGTATCATGGGCAAAAATTAGAAGTTGATGCTCGTAAGCGTTTGCGTGCGATTGTAGAAGCTTCTGAGCTAGGGGCTGGGTTTCAAATTGCCATGAAAGACTTGGAAATTCGCGGAGCTGGAGAAATTTTAGGAGCGAATCAAGCCGGAACGATGAAAGATGCAGGAGTGAGTCATTTCGTGCGTATGCTTAACAAAACTATGGCGCAGATTAAATCGGGAGAATTAGGTGTTGAAGAAGAAATAGAAGAAAACGTAACGGTTGAAATTCCATTGGCCGCTTATATTCCGCCAAGTTATATTCCGAATGCTGACGAAAAAATACAGGTGTATCAAGAATTAGCTTCGGCAGAAGATGCTAAGCAACTAAATGAAGTTAAAAAAGACTTACAAGATGATTACGGCGATCTGCCAACTCAGGTGGAAAACTTGTGCAAAGTAATTCGCTTAAAAATGGCGCTTAGAGCGGCAAATTTAGGTGGCGTACGGGTAACAAAAGTTTCTCATAAATCACATCAAATAACGCTACGAATGGGGAAAGGCTTTAGTCCAGAGCAAATTCTGGGGCTTCTTAAAAACACGAAAGAAAAATGGATCATCACTTCAACAGGGATGAAACTTGAGTTAGCAAGCATGCCAATAACTTGGTACAAAGACCTGCTAACCACAGTGGAATGGCTAATTCCAGAAAAAAATAAAAAAGTTAAAGTGAAGCCTAAGAAAAAGAATTAGCTTTTTTAATCTCATAATTTAATTTAAAGAGTGATGAAGCTTTTTAGGTTTTTAATTATTACGTTGATTGTTTTTATTGGAATATTTCTTGTATGGCCTTTGACGTTAAAATCTTCTCCAACTAGCTGGTTCTTTTATGATGATGCGGGTGAAGTTCTTTATCAAGAATCAGCGGTGATTGCATCGCCAACAGAGTATCCGAAGTTTTTGCTGGAGAGTTTGGTAATGCTTGAAGATCAAGAGTTTTATCGTCACGGCGGGGTGGATTTTAAGGCACTGCTTAGAGCCGCTCTTCAAAATGCCCGTTCAAACGAAGTGTTATCTGGTGCTTCAACTCTGACTATGCAATTAGCCCGGTTAGAGTTTTTGCCCCGTAGCCAACGTAATTGGTGGTACAAAATTAGGCAGGCTTTTTTTGCGTTAAAATTAGAGCAGAAATTAACGAAAGATGAAATTCTTAATCGTTATTTGGCACAAGTTAATTTAGGTAATGGGGCTTATGGTTTTGAAAACGCCGCTCGACGTTATTTTTCTAAAGATTTATCTCAACTTTCGATTGGAGAAACCACCATATTGCTGGCGATTGTTCAAAATCCAAGTCGGTTTAATCCAATAACGAATCCAGAACGCTCACTGGTGCGTCGTAATTTTATTTTAAGTCGTTTAGAGACCGTAGAAATAATTAATTCTTCGGAGTATAAATACTGGGTTAATACGCCTATAAAATTAAAACCAGAAATTAATAATGTCATAACCGCACCGCATTTTGTTTTTTGGGTGAAATCACAATTGGCATTTTTAGACGGTAAAACTCCAGAGGTACATGTATATACCACACTTGATAAAAAATTGTATGAAGATAGTTTAGTAATTGTAAGAGAAACGATTAAACGAAACGAAAAAGAAAAAAAAATCACAAATGGAGCGGTTGTAGTTTTAGATAAAGCGAACCGTATCAAGGTCATGATCGGTAGTCTTAATTTTTTTGACGATAGGATTGATGGGGCCGTTAATTTGGCAACCGCATACCGGCAATCAGGCTCGGTCTTAAAGCCCTTTCTGTATAGCTTGGCGCTTGATAATGGTTTTTCTCCAGCAACGGCTTTAACCGATTTAAAAACAATTTTTTCTTCGGGTTATTTGCCTCGAAACTTTGATATAAATCAAGAAAATGGGGCGGTTCGTTTTCGGGAAGCGTTGGCTAATTCGTACAATATTGCCGCCGTTGATTTACTAAATCAAATTGGCATTGAATCTTTTTATTATTTTCTAGAGCAACTGGGTTTAAATCTTAAACAATCATCAGATTCTCTAGGGCTTTCAATGATACTTGGAGCCAGTGAAAGCTCTCTTTTGAATTTAACTCAAGCCTATTCAGTTTTTACCCATCAAGGAGCGTTAAATGACTTAACTTTTATAAATAGTGTGAAAAATAAAGCGGGTGATACTTTGTATGAACCGCCTGTGTCTGTACCAAGAAAAGTCTTGTCGAGTGCCAGTGCGGAGTGGGGGCAACACGTACTGAGTGATAATGCGGCTCGTTGGAAAAATTTTTCTCGGGGTAATAGTTTAGAACTTCCCTTTGCCAGTGGTGCTAAAACCGGCACTTCGCAAGCCTTTAGAGATAACTGGGTTTTAGGGTTTTCTCCTCGCTACACCGTGGGAGTGTGGGTAGGGAATGCGGACGGAACGCCCATGGTATCGAGTTCAGGGATGCAGGGCGCAGGCCCCATGTGGCAAGGTGTAATGCAGCGATTACATCGCGCAGGGAGCGTGCCGGCGTTTAAATATTCAAGTGACCGGCGGCTGAGCACGGCGTGCCGGCGTCCGGAAATTTTAGTGTGCGGAGAAAAAGTGTCTGTTTTTTTAACAGAGAAAGAATATGTACGATTAAATGAAACGAGTAGAAAAAGTGAGAAGCATGTGCTTGAAATAGTTTACCCAGCAGAGGGGGATACCTTCGTGGAGGGGTCCGATTTATTGATTCAATTAAGAGGTCCAAATCAGCAGGGGCTTACGTATACTTTTGATGAGGAAATTTTTGTTGGACCAATTTTTAATAATTTACCATTAGGTAGACACTTCATTGAGGTACGAAGCCTTGACGGGGAGACAGTGAAAGTTCACATTGAAGTTGAGAAGTTATAAATAGATTTTATGAAAAAAATAATACTTATTGGTACGGCTTTGTTTTTAACGGCGTGTAATAATTTCTCGATTTCAGAAGACCTTAAGGCACTCATAGAAGCCGAGCCAAATTTAGCGCCTATTAATTTTGATAAGCCCGCTGAAATCGAGTTTGTTTCTCCGGCAGACCACAGTGAGCAAGTTGAAGGCCTAGTGCCAATCACTTTTTTATGGAAAGAGCCTATTTTAGCCTTACAGAATCATCAAGTCGTCAAAGATTTTTTGTCGGCGCACTTAACTATTGAGCCTGCACATCCTGGTGAGTGGCGATCACTAGGAACCAGTGGCATTATGTTTGAACCAAAAAAAGCTTGGAAACCTTCAACCGAGTATTACTTAACGGGAACCCCAGAAATTTTAACTGATTTGAATTATAGTTTTAAAACTTCAACATTAATTTTAGAACATCATGACTTTGGCACATTGCTTAAAAAAACACCCTTAACACTGCAATTTAATCAGCCGGTTGATCTAGGCTCCTTTGGTAAAGGTTTCTCGATAAAAACTGTGAATGAAGAGGACGAACCTACGACGTTAGAATTCGATATTCAGTATGGATCTAAAACGAACGAGCAGGAAAAAGAAATTATCGATAAAACAATACTTAAGCTTATTCCTCAGCAAGAGTGGCCAGAAAATGTGGCGTATGAATTTATTTTAGAAACGGGTGACTATAGCCTTGATGGAGATCTGCTAACTGATAAGATAATTGAATTTAGTTTTAAGTCAGCCGGCCCTTTTACAATAGATAAACAAGTGTTGCCAAGTACTCACACTCAATCACTTAAAATGTATTTCAGTGCGCCAGTATCTAGCAAGGTGTTAGCCGAAAGTTTGGTTATTACCCCGCAACCTAAAAAAGAATTAAGTGAAGTTCTAAATTATTGGATTGAGAATGATTACACCAGTACGAGTTTTTATCTTTCGCCACCAGATGGTGTGTGGGATCCTGAAGTTGAATTTACGGTTAATTTAAAACCCAGTTTTACTGATGAAGCGGGTCGAAGTTTAAAACGCTTCGAACCCTATGTTTTCCAGACAGATCTAGATACGTTCTTTCGTCCTGTTTACTTTCCCAACAACTTTAGTGTATTTGGTCGAGGCGTTGATTTGAAGCCCACATTTTCTTATGGCGGAGAAGTGGAAGGCTTAGAGGTTAGTCTGAATGGAGTAGAAAAGTCATTCCAATTAAAGACTGCTTTAAAGAAACGTAAAATTTGGAGCCTAGATATTAAATCAGAATTCCCAGAGTTTTTTAATCCATCAGGGGAATTAAATTCTGGAGACTATAAATTAAAAATTAGAAGTAATTTTGTAGAAAAAAATCGATACAGAACTTATGAGTCACGCTTTTTTGTTTCAGACTTTGCGGTAGAGCTCAAGCAAGCCGCCAATGATACTTTAATTGTAAACGCGGTGCCATTTCCAAATCAAGAGATTTTAACCGAGAGTTTCGATATGGAGTTTTACGTAGGGGATTGGCAATCGGAAACACACTTTAAAACGGTAGAAAATGTATCTAATAATTTTAGGTTAGAAGTGCCTCGTAACGAATTTCGAATGGTGAAAGTTGTGTCTGGTGACAAGATTGGGTTTGGGACCCCGTACTTTAATGATGGCATGAATGTGTGGGATGCACAGGCCGATTTTGGTGACTGGAAATATAATCAAAATTATTCTGGGGTGCTATTTACTGATCGACCACTTTATAAGCCGGGTCAAACTTTATTCTACAAAGGCTTTATTCGTGCGTTAGAACTTTTTGGGAAAAATTTCCCTTTGCAAGAAGTGGGGAAATCTGTGAATAATTTGGAATATGAAATCCAGGTTTTTGACCCAGAATACAACGTAGTAGAAACCACTGTAGGGACTATTTCTGGAGGCAGTTTTGACGGAGAGTACGAATTACCCGCAGACTTGAGGCTTGGGAATTACCATTTGAATTTTACGCTCAAGAACGAGGATCAGCGGTTTACGTTGGAGACACCTTTTTGGGTTCAGGAATATCGAAAACCAAATTTCCTGATTACACCGCATTTTTCAACGAAACAAGCGTTAGCA
>CAMZKS010000123.1 GCA_947311285.1 uncultured bacterium
ATCCATAACAGGCCTCCCGGTCGGATAGTAACCATCATTTGCGGGGTTAGCGGCTCTGCTAGGAAAGGAGAAGT
Organism: uncultured bacterium; assembly: GCA_947311285.1. Taxonomy (GTDB): domain Bacteria; phylum Patescibacteriota; class Gracilibacteria; order UBA4473; family UBA4473; genus JAACPJ01. Next base: position 75 of record CAMZKS010000123.1, read on the forward strand.
CCAAGTTAGATTCTCGGCCAAAAGTCATATAGCGAGAATCTACATAGTATCCATCTATTTCTTGACGCTGATATTTAGTGTTTAAGTTGTCGGCACTCTTCGTTCCAGCAAAATAAGCCTGAATATCGGCCGCAGTACCAGAACCGTCTTTAGACATCCAGTGATCAATTGGAGTTTTTGTTCCATTTTCATAAATAATAGAAGCAGAATTATTTCGATTCGCTTTGTGTACTTTTGGTAGAAATTTATATCCAGACGAGATCTTATCCATGTCATCTGGGTAGCTGGGTATATCTGTTTGAAAAAATGGAATCGGATAATTTTCAAATGCGTTTTTAAAATCTGCGTATGTCTTTAAAGAAAATGGCTTTGATTTTAACTCACCGTTTTTTCCATTTATCTTCTGAACCTTAGATAGGTCTAAGTTTCGAAAAGCCGGAGTATTTCTGGCGGCAGCCACTAAATGAGTGAAGCATTGCTCCTCAGGGGAGGCCGCATTGACAGTATTAATAGAGAAATAGCCTATTAGTGATGAGCCGATAAGAAGAACTGATAATTTGCCTGCTTTCATTGAAATTGATTTTGAGTTTTTAGTGTAGAGTCTTTTTAGTGTCCGTCACCGTCACCGTCACCATCAGAAGGGATAGTGATGGTTGATGTGCTACCTGAAAAATTAATGTTAAAATCTGGGTTATCTGGGCCTGACCAGTTGGTGCCTGAAGTGGTGTCAAAGTTAATACTAATGGCGGCGTTGGCTATTTTGGCACTAAGGCTGTTGCTTTGTCGGCAGAAAATTTCGCCGCCACAAATCCACATATCAATGGCTAAAACAAAAAGTCCCAGAGAGGCGAAAATATAAGCTACGATAATAATTTGATCCTTTTTCATTACACGAAGTATTACTTATAATTATATTTAGCATTATTCTACGCTAGGATTTATGTTTTTGTAAAACAAATACGATTGCGGTACCCTTTAAACGTTTTATAATGCTGATATGAACTCTAAATTTGTACAAGATTTGCTGCCTAAGTGTCGGTCTCTTGTAGAAAGGCCGTCATTACAGTTGTGGCAGGCGTTATCAATTTCAGCGTTTCTTTTGATTGGTGGTTTGTGGTTGGGATACGTAGATATTACCTGGTGGCAGGTTGTCATGGTTTTTGCGGTCGTGATCGGGTTGGACTACTTTTTAAGAGGTTATTTAGATGGTAAAACAGGTTTTCCGTTGTCGGCTCTAAATTCCGGAATTGGAATTTGTTTATTCTTGAGAACCGAGTGGTGGATGATTCTCTTTTTTGCCGCGATTGTGGCTATTGCTTCAAAGTATGTTTTACGAATTAGAGATAAACACTTTTTTAATCCCTCTTATACGGCTATTTTTTTGATGATCGTTTTATTTGGAAATGAGGCCTATGTGAACCATTTTCAGTGGGGTAGTGATTGGTATGTTTTGCTGCCCATACTTGTAATGGGGTTGTTTGTGACTTATAAGGCCGGTTTGCTGGATTCTGTTTTAGTGTTCTGGGGAACGATTTTGCTTTGTTTAGGTTTGGTGGTGGACTTTACTTCGGAAGATTTTGTATGGTTGTTTTTAACCGGGAGTTTTTTAATAATGAGTCTCCATGGTTTTACTGATCCGGCGACTATGCCTTCGGTTCGTAAGTATCGCTTGTTGTTTGCCGCCCAAATAGCGATTTTGTTTTTTGTCTGTCGGCAGGTAATTAATGAGGGCTACAGTTTTTTTGCGGCTTATTTTTTAGTGAACTTGTTTGAGGTAGGCCTTTCGCAGTTAGAAGGTAAAACTTGGCGCGGTTATGATTTAAGATTTTTAGTGCAAGTAGTGCTGACCGTCTTTTTAGCATTACTGCTGCTTGGTATGAGTTACTCATTCTACCTAGCGACCGATGGCATATGGCCAGAGTTACTTACAAATCGCTGTGTTAAATTTATCTGTCAGTGGGGTATAACCGAGGCCTGGGAGGTGGACGATGTCTTCTGATTTGACCGTTTGTTTTTTTGACTTAGAATCGGCCGGCTTTCAGGGTAACCTTTAAGTAGACGTAAATGGCTCGGTAGCTCAGCTGGTTAGAGCGTCGGATTCATAACCCGGAGGTCGGCGGTTCAAGTCCGCCTCGAGCCACCATTTACAAATTATAGTGGAAACGCTCGTTGGGCGTTTTTTTGTAGCTGCTCTTCGCATTCAACAATCGGTATTTTTTTAATCTTGGCTATGGCCTCAACAATCTCTGGAATAAAGGCTGGGCTGTTAAGTTTAGTTTTATTTTTACGAGCTTGATGTGGTGTCAGAAAAGGCGCATCGGTTTCGGTTAATATTTGTTCTGTGGGTAGTTGTTTTATTACTTCCCTTAAGTCTTCTGATTTAGGGTAGGTAGCAACACCACCAACACCGATGTAACCGTTAAGATCGATTACAGCTTGTGCCGCGCTCAAGTCTTCACTGAAGCAGTGCCACACAAAATTAATTTGTTTGAACTCTTCAGCGTGTTCTTCAATAAATTTTAGCGTTTCATCTCGCGCCCCTCGGCTATGAATAATAAGTGTTTTATTGTGTTTTAGACTGAGTTTTAAGTGTTCTTTGAAACAGAGGCTTTGAAATTTTAAAAGCTGGATAGATTGCCGGTGAAATTGATCAAATCCGGTTTCACCAAAGGCCACTACCGCTTCGGAGTTTTTAGTGACTAGTTCGTCAAGCCACGCAAAATAAAGTGACCGGTTGTATATTTTAGGTCTGAGGTCTGGGGCTATGCCCAAATATTGGTGATGATCGGCATTATAAACGCCTAGCTGATCAACGTCGCAGGGATGAAGGCCGAGAGCGACTTTAAAAACTTCGTGTTTATTGGCTAAATTTAGTGCCGCCTGACAAGATAGTTCGTCAGTGCCAATTAGTATTTGTTGATTTACTCTGGCATTTTTGGCATCAATTAAAACTTGTTTGAATGAGTCTTTAAAACCTGGGAAATACAAATGATTGTGAGTGTCAATAAAAGCCATATTTATTTAACGTTAGGTAGTTTTTCGTTTTTGTACTTCCAGAAATATTTAAGGGCAGAGCTTAAATGAATCCAGAATGTTTTTTTTCTCCAGGCCTCCCATAGATTTCCGCCAGAAAGTCGATGTTGGCCATGAATAGCAATGGCAGATGGTACCAATAATACCCTAAGATTATGTTTCCAAAGTCGGCGACATAAATCTGTATCTTCTAAAAATAAGAAAAAACGAGAATCAAAACCATTCAATAAATTAGTGAACGTGTCTTTTTTTAAACACATGAAACTGCCTTGCACCCAATCAACAGCCTGAGGGCTTTGGCTTTGGTACCATTTTTTTTCTGAGTCGTAAGACCAGTTGAAACGGCTTGCTAGGCGGCGCCCAAACATGACCCATGGAGTTGGAAAGTGGCGAGCATTTTGTTGCACGCTGCCATCTGGGTTTATTAATTTAGGAGCCACTAAGCTAGCCCTAGTTTCGCTTTCAAGTGTTTCAAGTAATGGATCTAAGCTGGTAGAAGTGAGTTCGATATCAGGATTGATAATGGCGAGGTATTCTCCTTGGGCAAATTTAATACCTTCGCCGTAACCGCCACCAAAGCCTAAATTATTTTCTAGTCGGATTAAGTGTACCGGCGTTCCGGTAAATAAGTTCTCAAGGGTCTCTGCGTCATTGAGGGGGGAATCATTGTCAACCACGATAAACTCGTAGTCTAAATGTGCGGCATGGGTTTGAATAGACTGCCATAATTTTTTAATATGGGCTGAGCCGCCATAGTTAATTGTTATTATCGAGAGTTTTGGGCTCAGGTTCATGTCGCAAAGAGTTTACAAATTGCACATCATTTGGCAAAGTGCGAATTGAATGATCCCTTTTAAAATTTTTTCCGGCTCCAGTCATCCAAATCTTGCGGCAAGTATTGCTCAAGGCCTTAATAAGGAATTGTCGCCTATTACTATCAAACATTTTGCTTGTGGTGAAACTTACATTAAATTTGATGAAAGTTTTCGTGGCCAAGATGTTTTTTTGGTTCAAACCTGTCGAACAGGGCATATGAACGATGATATGATGGAACTGTTTTTGATGATTGATGCGGCCCGACAAAGTTTTGCGCGTAACATTCACGTTATTATGCCTTACTTTGCTTATAGCCGTCAGGATAAAATTCATGAAGCACGAGAAGGCATTTCGGCTAAATTGTTTGCGGACTTAATTGTTAAAGCCGGAGCGGATCACGTTATTGCGTTACACTTGCATTCAGATCAAACACAAGGGTTCTTTGATGTGCCGGTGGATAACTTAAATCCGCGTCGTATTTTTGTGGACTACTTTGCCGCTAAAAATTTAAAGAATGCAGTTATAGTTTCGCCAGATGCTGGTGGCGCCAAAATGGCGAAAAAATTTGCGGATGAATTAGGGGTTTCTATGTGTATTTTGCACAAACAACGCCCAGAACATAATGTGTCCGAAGTCTCGCATGTAATTGGAGATGTTAAGGGGAAATCGCCTATTATTGTGGATGACATGGTTGATACTGGAGGATCTGTTGTAGCGGCTAAAGCAGCCTTGCTTACGGCTGGTGCGGATGATGAAATATATTTATGTGCGACACACCCGATTTTCTCTGGTCCAGCGATAGAGCGTTTAAGTGGCGCTGATTTTAAAGAAATTGTTTGTACGGATTCATTGCCAGTTGAAAATTGTCCGACTAACTTTAAAGCGATAAGCATAGCACCGTTACTGGCAGATGTGGTTCAAAATGTAGTGGAACAAAAAAGTGTAAGTAAGTTATATATTTAAAAAAGTCGTACGCGAGAACCTTTAAAAGTATGTTTAGTGGTTTCTTGAATTTACAAAACTAAAACTTAAATTATAAAATTCGTAAAATAGTAGTCTGTGCAATGCGCTCTGGTTGCTGTTTTTTTTACGATATAGTAAATTATTTATGTATTTTAACTTTTGATCTTCATGGCGTCACCTTTTGAACACTTTCAACAAAATTTTGCTAAAGCGGCGGATCACTTAGGGCTTTCTGAGGAGGTAAGAGCTAGATTAATGGAGCCTGAAAATGTTTTTAAAACACAAATTGAATATCAAACAGATGCAGGAGAAATAAAATCGGTTGCCGCTTACCGAGTGCAGAATAATTCTGCTCGTGGTCCTTATAAAGGGGGTATTCGATTTCACCCGGAGGCCGATGAGGCGGAGGTTAAAACTTTGGCAGCGTTGATGAGCTTAAAGTGTGCGGTGGTTAACATTCCGCTTGGTGGTGGAAAGGGGGGGGTGGAAGTGAATCCTAAGGACATGTCTGAGCGAGAACTTGAACGCGTAGGGAGAGCTTATATGAGAGCTTTGGCAGCAGCGGGCATTGTGGGACCGGATAAAGATATTCCCGCGCCAGATGTTTATACAAACCCACAAACGATGGCCTGGATGTTAGATGAATATGAGAAGGTTATGAGGCAGAAAGCGCCTGGAGTGATTACGGGAAAACCGATTGAGTTAGGAGGTAGCTTGGGGCGATCGTACGCGACGGCTCAGGGTGGTTTTTTTGTTTTGCGGGATTACCTAAAAGATCAAGGCAAGACGTTGAGTGAAATCACTATTGCCGTGCAAGGTTTTGGAAATGCCGGAGCCTATTTTTCGAGTATCGCCAGTGATGCAGGTATGAAAGTAGTA
>CAMZKS010000124.1 GCA_947311285.1 uncultured bacterium
CGGGATATCCAAATCAGGAATATCCCTGATTGAAGCGCTTAACAGGGTGGTATTTACCAATGAACCAAATCGCTCATCCCATGAGCGGATAACAGAGAAGGATTGTCTAATAACTTGATTTCGGGTATAATATTTAGAATTTTAAAATAAAAAAATGACTAAAGACTGGAACCGTGACGGCATTTGTAGCGTTGGACACGAGCCTCGCTACCCACAGCTTTTTGATTTAATTATTATTGGTGCGGGGCCAGCGGGTATGACGGCTGCAGTTTATGCGGCTCGACGAAAAATGAAAATTTTATTTATTTGTGGCGATATTGGAGGGCAAATGAACTACGCCAATGATATTTCAAACTGGACAGGCGTGGCGCAGTCCACCGGACCAGGGCTACGAGATCAGTTTTTTAGCCACGTAAAGCGAGTGGATGACGACAATGCTCACTTTGATTTATGGGTTCGAGAAAAAGAAAAAGTGACAGAAGTTTCTAAAGCTAAAGATGAATTTACGGTAATCACAGAATCAGGCCATACCTTTAAAAGTAAAACAGTACTCTGTACGACGGGTAAAAAACCGCGCGTGTTGGGCATTCCTGGAGAAGCGATTGCGATGAAGGGGAATGGTTTATCCTTCGCGGCCACGCAAGATGCCCCTTTATACAAAGATAAAGAGATGGTGGTTATTGGCGGCGGGAATTCGGCTATGGACGTAACGGTGCAACTAATGGGGTTCTCTAAACATATCACCTTAATGACGAATATTGATAAATTGATGGGTGAAGCCTGTTTGATGGAAAAAATTAAGCAGTCTGAAAAAGTAACCATTAAGTACAACGCCAACGTGGAAGAAGTGTTATTAGATGAGAATTCTAAAGTGCGAGCGGTTCGCTTAACCGAAAACAACGGTGAAGCGTACGAATATAACTGCGAAGGTATTTTTGAAGAAATCGGGCAAACGCCGGCCACTAAATTTTTAGAAGGCTTAGTGGATTTAAATGACCGAGGTGAAATTATCACCGACCGAGTAATGAATACCTCACTAGCAGGCTTCTTCGCGGCTGGAGACTGTAATGATGGTCATCACAAGCAAGTCATTGTCGCGGCGGGTGAAGGGGCGGTGGGAGCGTTGCAAGCATATGAGTATTTATTGAAGCGATAAAATAATAATTTAGGACTTGATTTTAGACACAAAAAAAATATTAAAACTGAATGACTAAACTAGAAATTTCAGAACTACTCCCTCCAAAAGAAACTGTGGTTTGTTCCGTTGATTCTATTGTAGAAACACTAGCAGATAAATGCAGTGGCCATGTTGAGTTAGCGTTAATGAATCCTGATATTTTTAGTAATGCTAAGAAGGTACCAAAAATTGAGAGAGGCTTAACGAGATTTTTTTTAAGAATGCTATCGGAAACACTTCAGGGTGAAAAAATTATAGAATTAGCAACGTTGAAGCCCGAAAATAGTTTTTTAATGAATGGAGAACAGTCAGAAGATGATGAAGATATTGCGTTTTGGTTAGGGGAATGTTTTTGTGTTTTTTTAAAAACTCAAAAATGTCATGAGGAAAAATTAATCCTTAATGAAAATGAATTAAGGGCCTTTATTAAAAAAATTATTAAAGATTTTAATGAAGAAAATATTAGGAAACACCTGCTTGATATATTACTTTAAAACACCAAGTCTCGATCTAACTTATTCTTAATCTTACCGTTAATTACTTTCCCCCAACCAAGGCCAAAGGTTTTGTGGTTTACTAAAACCGCGGTTCCATTTTTAAGAGTGCTTAATGTTTCGTCCGTGGTAGGAATATCGTACCCTTGCAACCATCGAGCCGTTTGATCGGCATCAATTTCCGTTACGTTCTGTGTGGCGTGTGTGCCAATTTGCATAGCAAACTCCGTGGTCAAATTGTCATCCTTGTCGCTGATTCTTAAACCAACGCGTCGAAATAAATTGTTTTGCATAAAGTTGGTGGCGGCGGGAGTGGTTAAATAGAGGTCGTGCTGTTTTATGTAAAACTGCGGCTTTCCGTCCATAAGTAATTGAGGCCAATCTTTGTCGAGCCCAAATTTTTTCGCTAACTTGACGACGGTTTCGGCGTTTTGGTTTTTCTTAAAAACTTTAACCTGTGTTATTTGGCTCGGTTTTTTTGCGGGAATACGCTTAACACCGGTTTTTTTTCGCAGCTTACAAACAAAGAAACTTTCAGAGTTCCAAGTCTCACTACTCAAATGTGGGTAAAATCGCTGCGCGTGTTCCACAATGGTTTGATCAAATTCTTGACCTTCCCAAGATTTAAGGCTTTTAGCGTGTGGTACATTTTTGAGCTCTGTTGGTAGAATTTCTACGGTTTCGGGGTACGTGTCGATAAGGTGTTGAACGACGCACTCATTTTCTTCCGGGGCAGAAGTACAAGTGGAATATACCATAGTGCCGCCTGGTACGAGCATCTCCCACGAACTTTCAATGAGTCGTTTTTGTAACTTAGCCGCCATGAGTATTTTGGGCTCACTCCACATCTTAGCAAAAAAGCTACTATCGCGGCGACCATAACCTTCACTGCTGCAGGGGGCATCAAGTAATATTCGATCAAACTCTTGGCCAATAAAACTATTTAAAATAGTCCCATCACTCTGAATCATCACGGTGTTGAAACTCGCCGTTCTATCAATGTTGGCAGCTAGTTTTTTAGCCCGTGACCCACTGGGTTCATTAGCGATAACAACGCCGGTATTGCTCATGCGTTGAGCGAGAAAGCTAGTTTTGCTGCCGGGCGCGGCACATAAATCTAAAACTACGTCGTCTGCTTGTGGATCAAGTACCACCACCGGTAGCATAGAACTTAAACTCTGGCTGTAAATTTGACCGGTAAAGTGTTCGAGCGTTTTCCCTAGAGGTAATTCAGATTGGTCATCGCGATCAATAAAATAGCCTTCCGGTACAGATGTCGGAGCTAATGTCCAGCTTGGTTTGTCTAATAGTTTTTGGTTTTTTAGACGTACCACTTTCGGCAACGGTGCAGTGCAGTACTTTAAAAATTCTGACACTTCAGCCGCTGGTAGCAAAGCTTCTAAACGTTCAATGAATCGAGCGGGGAATTTTTCCATTTAATTATTAAAACGTAGGTACACTTCAGCTTCGAAACGAGTGTTTTCACCAGAATGTTGCCAACCGTTTGTCAGATAGATTTTCGCGTCAAACGCATCAGATTCGTAATTAACTACGGCGTCTTCTGGGGCGATACTCTCTGTTTGCAAGTTTCTCGCCTTAAGAAGGCTCTCAAATTTAGTAGAAACATCAATAGTGTCGATTAAATTATTTTCAAAATATATTTTAATAGTCGGAGTTTTATCATTTTGTTTAAGTCTGAAATCATAACCGTTAATTGACGATTTCTTATTTGGGTACTCGTAAGCATTGGTTTGAACTTTCCAGTCATAGCCCGCAATATTCAGGGGTTGTTGCATATCTGTGTAAAAATCAAGGGAATCCGTATCAATGTAATCATCATTGTTGCGCTCCCATTCAAAGCGGTAGTTTAGCCCGTACTCATCCATAATAAATTCAGGTAAATCATAATGATCAATTAATTTGTAATCGAGCGAAGGGAATTGAATTTTAAGCGTTGATTCACCAAAGCGATCATTAATATAATCTAAAATACTCGCAATTTCGTTCTCGCTCTGCTTGTCAATCTTGATATTAACGCCTTGTAATGGATCTGGTTTTTTAACGCCAGCGTTAACTAGTAAATCTTGCAAACGGCTTAACTGTGAAGTTTTACCGATATTATAACCACTTAAGGGGCCTATTTGGCTTACAAAAATAATGGTAGTCAACGCGAAAAAAATCCATTTAAACTTAGCGTCTTTTCGTATTAAAAAATAAAGGGTTGTACCCAAAAGCCATAAACCTAAAACAACCACAAAGTAACGATTTTCGGTCCAGCTGTAAGCATGAATCCGCCACCCAATAGCTACAAATAATAACGCAATTTGTGGTAGAAGTAGCAACCAGAAAATGCGACGATATTTGTCCCAAGTCTTTTTTAAGAGTGGCGTCCATAAAAAATAAGCAAAAATGGCGGCACCCAAAAAGGCAATGACGAGCCACCCTAAAACGTTTTTTGGCCATTCCCCGGTAAGTAAAATTTTCGCCGTATAGGTATATAAAATCACCATGTACGCCACGGCTAAAGGGCTTATTATGTATTTAGTAAAAATGCCCATAAACCCAGAAACAGATTTTGGTTCTTTTAGTTTTTCGGGTTTCACCACAAATTGTGACAAGAAAAATAAAGGGCCAAACAGTCCTACAATAAGTATCCAAATATCAAAATAGAGTTTCTCATCAATGTTTAAACTAAAGAGAGCCTCAATGCTCCATAAAGCCGCTGCGAGCCCAAGAAATAATACAATCGCAAAAAATAGAGTGACGATAAGACTTGCAATAAGTTGGCTACACCATAACCATAAGATTTTATTTGAAATGTTCTGACGCCAAAATGGTACCCAGCTTAAAGCCGCAAAACTACCGAGCATCAAGAAAATGTGGCGCATAGCCCACAAGCTTCCGACATTCTCGTCTTTGCTGGGCAGCGTTATGAAATATAAACCGAGTAGCAAGACGCCACCAAGCATGATTAAGCCTCGATTAAATTTAGTCGTAGTTTCAGCTACTAAGTTAAGCGCCGTGAGACTGATCAATCCCAGCATAGACGTCATCAAACCTTGCCACACCCAATCGGGCGGCGTGTTAAGGTCTGATTCATGAGTCAAATAGATGCCGAGATAAGTTATGATAAAGGCACACAATGCAGGCAGTGGGAACCGCTGCATGGTTTTTAAGGTTTGAACTTTTACCTCGTTGAGTGATGGTAAGTTGATCATGGTTATTATTTTACCGATTTTTTAAAACTTTCCATTAATTTTAACCATTCATTAATCGTCAAAGTCTCCGCGCGGCGATTACCATCTAAATCACCTAATAATTCGTTTGAGGGAATTCCAAAGAATTTTCCTAATACGTTTCCAATTTTTTTTCGTTTCTCGCTAAAACCAGCATTCACCACGGTAAAAAAATCGCGTTGTTCGTCCGGGGTAATGAGTGGCTTATCAAGAATTGTTAATTTTATAATGGCCGAATCAACTTTTGGCGAAGGCTCAAAATTTTCTCGGTTAACGGTAAAACAGTATTTGGCTTCGGCATAAACTTCGACCGCGATTGATAAAATAGATCTTTTTGACTTGGTTCTTTTTTTAGATGCCTCCGGTACACCTCGCAGAGGGACTCCGAATGGTTGATCTTTGCTGGATACTTTAACTTCATTAATAATCTTACTGACCGGATCACAGATTTTTAACCCCACTTCTTTTTGTACCATAATCAGCACAAAGCTTGGTTTATTAGCTGTTTTTTCAAGCAACTTACGAATAATAGGGGCGGTAATGTTGTATGGAATATTCGCAATTACGCAGTATTCATCGCTGCCAAATAGTTCGTCTAGATTAACCTGTAATATATCGTCATTTATAAGATTAAAATTTTTACGAGAGGAGAATTGCGTCCCCAATATTTTAAACGCGCGTTTATCTAATTCGATCGCTGTTAGATTCGCACCAGTTTTAAGTATCTCCTCGGTTAAAAACCCAAGACCTGGGCCAATCTCTAACACTTTTTTGCCTTTTAAGTTACCGGCTTCGGCCAGAATATTATTCCGTACTTCCGTACTGGTTAAGAAATTTTGTCCGAGGGACTTTTTTGCAAATCTAGATTGGTCTTTCATGTAAGTCGATAGTACGCAAAAAACCAAAACCGTCATCTTCCTCTCAGGGCGAGACCGGTTTCAAGTTAAAACGAACTTAACCCTTTTCCTAGCACTTGTTTCGCCACTCAAAATTATTATTTCAGCGTTAAACTCTTTTTTAAGTAACTTAATAAGGGCTTTGTTAGCTTTTCCGTCTTCGGGGGCGGCTTGCAGTCGTATCTTTAAAGTGCCGTCACTCAGTTGATTGAATATCTCGGAGCGTGGTGCACTGGGCGTTACCTTGATATTTAAAGTTAGTGCTCCTGCTAATAGTAGTTCGTGATGGATCTGCTCTAAAAAGTTCATTTACTGAACTTCTCCAGCTAATACTTGTTCAATCAAGCGAGCAAAGCTTTTCTCTGGGATGACTCCAGGAACAGGGATTGAGTCATTAATCAAAAAGTAGGGCGTGCCACTTACGCCAAGGGCGGTGGCTTCATCAACATCTTCCTGTACTTGTGACCGACCACCGCCGTTAGCAGCACAGGTATTAAACTTTTCAATATCTATGCCCACCGATTCGGCTACGGCTTGCAGATTTTCTGGGGCGTAATTTTGAAAATTTTCTTCAAATAATTTGTCGTGATAAGCCTTAAATTTTCCTTGTCTACGTGCACATTCCGCCGTTTCAGCCACTAAATAAGTTTCAGCGGATAGGGGGAAATGTTTCATCTCAAATGTTACCTTATCTCCAAATTGAGCTTTTAGGTTTTTAATGGTGTAATGTGCTGTTTTACAGTGTCCACAGGCGTAATCAAAAAATTTAACAACGTTTGCTGTTTGTACGGGCACGGCTTCAGAAATGATTGCCGGTGTTTCTACGTCTTCGACCGTAACTGCTTTTTCTGTAATAGCCGTCTCGCCACAGGCGACTAACGTTACGGTTACCAAAGCCAGTAAAAGTGTCTTCATGTGCGTTTTTTAAAGTAAAGATAAGCCAGTAATGTGCTTCCCATAACAATCATGATAGTGCATAAGGTTTGTCCCATAGTCAAGAACCCGACATAAATTTCGGGTTGGCGGTAGTATTCAATGATAAACCGTAATACACCGTACATAATTAAAAATAGTCCCAGCCAGCTGCCTGGTCGAAGATTTATATTTTTCCAAATCAGTCCGAAAAATACCAGTGCCATGAGACCATTTTTAGTGGCTTCAAATAATTGGCTTGGGTAGCGAACAGCTTGGTCTACGTGAGGGAATATAACCCCCCAACCAGCAGGATTTACCCGTCCATAAAGTTCGCCGTTCACGAAATTAGCCATTCGCCCAATAAGAAGAGCTAGGCAAAGTGGGATAATGAATACATCTACCAGTTTTAAAAATGATTCTTGTTTATATCTGCACCACAATAGCCCAAATACTATGGCGCCAATTACGCCGCCATGAATGCTCATCCCTCCTTCCCAAACCCTGAAAAAGCTTAAGGGATTGGTTAGTAATGTGTCTAAATTATAAAACAGCATAAAGCCAATTCGACCTCCTAACACGCCAGAAACAAAGCCTCCAAACACGAGGTTTTCCCACGTTTTCCAATTTATAGAGGCTCGGTTTTTAAAGGATTTTTGAAACAGCCACCACCCAAAGTAGGTGAATAAAAAATAATTAGCTAAATACATAAGACCATACCAATAAACCTCAAACCCAATAAAGGAGAAGGCCACAGGATCAAAGTTCCAAGTATAAACCATTATTTAAAAGCTTGGAAAGGTGCGGCTCCAATGATTCGGGTAAAGAGGCTTAAAACAGGGAAGTTAATCCATTTGTTCCATCGATTCGCTTCGTCATTATAGACTTTTTGCAGTTGTACGAGCTTGGCATCAATAAATTCTAAATCTTTCGCAATTTTAGCAAATTTTGTTCCCGGCTTGATTTGGTTTTTCTTATCAAGTGTTGAAAAATAGAAAAATAAAATTTTAGAAACCTGTTCTTCAATTTTAAGACGTTCGTTTGGATTTTTTTTAAAAGAAGTCTCTCGGCTTTTTTGCCGAATTTCTAATAATTTTGAACGTAAGTCTTCATCTAGTAAATTGTCTTTTTCTGATAAACGAATCACTAAAGGAATCATCATTTGTCTTTTGGTAAGAAAAAACAAAATAAAGATCCATAGCTTTTGGATTTGATCTTGACGCTGTCGGATTTTTTTGAGACCCCAAAGCACTAAGGCCAAAAATATGACGACAGAAATAACCATTACAGCGTTTGTGTTGAACCAATTTATAATCGGTTCGACACCACTCCACTCAATATTTGTGAACCAATTGTTAGTTTCAGCCACTCGCCGTACGCCTTGTTCATCAATCATTTTAAGCGTCCTGAATTATAGAGAAATCGAGAGAGCTACGGTAGCCCATCACGCCAAAGGTACGTTCCATTTCTGCTTCAAAATCTTTAGTTTTTGGTACATTAATTTTTAAGGCAGAACTGTCGAAGCCGAAAAGTCGGTCTGTCATCAAAATCTATGGTAC
>CAMZKS010000125.1 GCA_947311285.1 uncultured bacterium
AACCCGTGATGGTTATGTAAGTGGAATGAGAGCTTTAAGGTAAGAAATTTACAAAACCCACTTCACTTTTGTAAATCTACACCTACTTAAGCCGCCCCCAGAGCGACTAATCGTAATGTACATTCACTTCTAACCACAGATAAGCGCTTAAACGCACATTGATTTACAAAAACGATGTGAGTTTTGTAAGTTTTGGGTTAAAATCACCTCTGTCCTAGGGTGGTATTTACCGAACATCTACCAACTGCCATTGCACTTTTGTTTCCCCTCTCCAAGTATTTTTGGAGACTTGAACGGCTAAATCATAGTGACTACCCACTTTTAGTAGTGGGAATAAATCATCCGCAAAAAAAGCGACAACTTCATGTGTGCCATCAAAAGTTAGCCGCAAGTGCTGCTTCGTTTTTCCCATCCCTTTTAATTCGGTCAGTGGTAATTGGTTTAACTGCCAAACAGGTTTCATGTTTCCTATTCCAAAAGGCTCAAGGGTGTCTTCCCATGCCTTCCAATCTAAATTAAGCCACTCGGGCTTCGTTTGTGCTGCAATCAGCAACTCTGGTGGTGGAGTTTTTATTTGAGAAAACCAAGTTTCCATCACTTCCATAAAATCAGCAAAATGTGTTTCTTCTAAGCTAAAGCCAGCCGCTCCCGCATGCCCACCAAACGCCTTAAGTAGATGAGCCGTGCTTTCGAGCGCTTCCGCTAAGTTCAAATTTTTAGGCGCTCGGGCAGAGCCATGCAAAGCTCCATTTGGATGCCGTGTTACCACCATAACCGCCTGTCCTAAGTTTTCTACAATTCGACTTGCCACTAACCCCAACACCCCGACGGGGCAGGTTTCTAAAAAGATTATTTGCACGGCTTTCTCTGTCTGTACGAAAGCCTTGGCTTGTTCGGCGTACGTTTGACTTAACGTCCGTCGTTCAACGTTTAATTGTTTTAAATATTCAACTCTATCAGACATTCCTGATTCACTTCCTAAAAATAATTGCACTGCATGCTTTACTTGCCCCAAACGTGAGGCCGCGTTCAAGCAAGGGGCTAACTGAAAACCAATCGTTTCAGCGGTAATCAATTCTTTCGTTTCGAGTAGCGCGAGCACACCGGGCCAATAATTTTTATTGAGCTCTTTCAGCCCCAGTTGCACCAGCTTTCGACTTTCTCCACTAAGCGAAACACAGTCTGCCACCGTCCCAATCGCCACTAAGGCGCTGTAGGGGAGCAACCATTTAATGTCATTTTTAAGCGCTTGTAACAACTTAAACACCACTCCCACTCCCGCTAAATTTTTATGAGGAAACGAGCAGTCTGGGCGCATTGGGTTTATCACTGCAAAGGCGTTGTTCGCCCAGCGGTCTGGATCTACTTTATGATGATCGGTGATAATCGTTTCAATCCCAAGTGAGTGAGCCTGCTCCACTTCTGCTCGATCATTCACTCCACAATCTACGGTGATTAACAGCGTAGTGCCCGTTGTAGCAATTTCTTCAATCAACTCTGTTTTAAGACCATGTGAATTATTTACCCGATCAGGAATACGGTAAGAAACTAACGCCCCTAAACTCTTTAACGCGTGCACTAACGACGCCGTTGACGTAATACCATCAGCATCAAAATCGCCATACACCATTATTTTTTCTTTTGTGGCAATGGCCTGCTTTATTCTTGTAACCGCTTTTTCCAGATCTTTCAATTGCATCGGATCTGCCAGGTCTTCCCACGAGGGTTGTCGCCAAACAGACTCATCATCCTCACCCAATCTCTCCAAAAAAACACGCTTTTTCACGCACTCTGGCTCATTTAAAAAGGGGGCTGATTGCCAAAATTTTCCGCGCAAAGACCGTTGCTCTTTCATCAGTACTATGCTAATAAATAGGCGCTCTTTTAAAAGAAAAAAGAGTGCTTAAGTTTCATTTAAACTTCAGCTTCCAACATTTTACATGCACGTATTACTTTATGACTTTAGATGGAACTCTGCTGAGGAAGTAGAATTTCAAGCCAGCGCTGGCGACCGTTTTGGTCGTAAACAGCTGCACATAGGCGACGCGTTAACTATTGAAGTGTGCGATAAAACAAAGTGTGCCGGATCAATGCGAGACAATCAGTGGCAGCCGTGCCCACAAAATATTGTAGGAAAAAAGAAATGTGAAACCTGTCGCAACCGCGAAGGTAATTTCATTTACACGTCGTTTAATGGATTTAACACGGACATGTTTACCCCCGATGATTTAGCACGACTACAGTGTCCGCATTTGGTGTATTTAGCGTTATTCAACAAAGGTGTTACCAAAATTGGGGTTTGCAAAAAAGATCGAAACGTACTGCGCCAAGTAGAGCAAGGTTCACAGCACACGCTTTTTATCGCCGAAACACCCAACGGAATTTTAGCCCGACAAATAGAAACCTGCTACCGGCAAACCGGAGTGGCTGATAAAATTCAAGCCAGTACAAAAAAAAGTCACGTGTGCCCAGAAATCACCGCTACAGAAGGAGAAGCCGAGTTGCGACAACTTCTGGGTAATCATCAAGACGCACTGACCGATCACCCTGAGTTGAAAAAACACCTGTTAGAGGCGCCAGAGTTTAAAGATTGGAGTGAGACCTTTGGTTTGCCCAGTGTTACTTCTAACCCAAAGCCGCTGCATGACGTAAAATTACAAAGTGACGAATCCGTTTCTGGCACTATTATTGCACTTAAAGGCCCCTTTTTAATGCTTGAAACTGAAGAAGAAATTGTAACTATTTGCGCGAAAGATCTGCAAGGCTTAACACTCGACTTCAGTCCTAAGGCTCCGGGCCTTAACTTAAATGCCGCCCTACAAAACGCCCTCTTTTAAAATTAATTCATGAAAACGATTGAAATTGATGCTCTTGGAAAAAAAAGTACGCGAGAAATTTCGCGAAAGACTTTAGTGGAAACACTAGATATACCGTTTCGAGACTTGCGACCGATCTTTTCAATCAGCCAAGTCGCCACTATTTTTGCACGCGGCAAAGGCGTTATTATGAATTTAGGAGTAATCAAAATACTCATCAGTCATGAACGTGTTTGGCTGTTTAATACCGATAGTGACGAAGTTACTAACTTAATTGCTCCAGGATTAGTAAAGGTCTTAAAAACTAAAAATCAAAGTTTGGATTTTGAGCTGCGCGTCATTGAGTTCGCCTTCAACCACAAGCTCAACAAAATGAAAGACAGCGCTGAACAGCTAGAAAAATCAACCATAAAACTCCTTAAGCAAGTTGAACGAGACTATGATGACCGACGTTTAGAAGGCTTACTACGTTTAAGGAAAAAACTATCTCGTTTTGAAATTATTCTAAAAGAAAATGAGGCCGCCGCACTAGAAGTTTTAGATGACGATGAAGACTTACAAGATCTATGTCTCACGCAAAAATTTAACGCGGAAAAGGATCACGAGATTGATATTGAAGAAGTTGAATCTATCCTCGAGTCTTACACCGACCAAATTGAGCGTCTGAGCTATCATCTAGGTGATTTAAAAGAGAATATCGATGACACTCAAGAAATCATCGCCCTGAAGCTGCAAAACCGACGTAATAGTATTATCCGATACGATTTATTGGCAACACTAATTACCGCTTTGTTCTCACTGTTGGCGGTCGTTACTGGCCTGTACGGAATGAATATTCGCAACAACCTTGAAAATTCACATGGTGTTTTCATGATCATCGTCGGCATCTTTGTTCTGGTTTTTGCCCTCTTCAGTGTGTTGGTATTAGGTTACTTAAAACGAAAGAAAATTTTGTAACGCTAAATTCGCTCTGGTTTTTCAAACAAAAAGCTGGTTACTAGAAAGCTTATTGCGGGC
>CAMZKS010000126.1 GCA_947311285.1 uncultured bacterium
ATCTATTTAAATATGTTATGATTTTGAATCCGAGACAAAACCAATCCATCAAAAGTTGATAAAATTATCAACCTAGCTAGGCTTAAAACACCTTAAACCACACAAAAAATGGCACTTTCTCCGCTCGATGATCGTTACGCAGGCCGCGTTGAAGTACTAAACTCTATTTTCTCCGAGTTTGGATTAATGAAATTCCGAACAGTGGTTGAAATACAATGGTTATTAGCGCTTTCTGAAAAAGGAATTGCCCCAGCTTTGCCCGCGGAGGTTAAAATTGGCTTAGAAACTTTATGTGATAATTTCACCACTGAGGAATACAACGCTATTAAAACCTTTGAAGCGACAACAAACCACGATGTAAAAGCGGTTGAATATTTTGTTCGAGAACTAGTGCCAAAAAGCCATTGGAGTTGGATCCACTTTGCTTGTACCAGCGAAGATATTAATAATTTAGCCTACGGGCTAATGCTAAGCCATGGACGTGAAGTCTTACTCTGTGTAATGAATAATTTAATTGAAGACCTAAAACAAAAAAGCCTCGACTGGAAAGCCACTCCAATGCTGTGTCGAACCCACGGACAAACTGCCACACCTTCTACCATGGGTAAGGAATGGGCCGTCTTTTGGGATCGCGCTAATACTATCTCAGAGAGGATTAAAAATGTACCTTTAACCGGTAAAATTAATGGTGCAACCGGAACTTACTCCGCCCACATTGCGGCCAAACCAGACATTGACTGGATTCAATTTACTCATGATTTTGTAACCGAAAAACTGGGACTTACTCCGAACGCACTGACGACTCAAATCGAACCACATGACCAGCAAGCCCTATTACTAAACGAAATGGGTCGATTGAATAATGTCCTCATCGATTTATGTCGTGATGTTTGGGGCTATATCTCTCTAGGGTACTTTGGGCAAAAAACAGTTGCTGGCGAAGTAGGCTCCTCCACGATGCCGCATAAAGTAAATCCAATTGATTTCGAAAACGCAGAAGGGAACTTTAAACTTTCCCGAGGAATCGGACGAACTTTGAGTGACGAATTACCAATATCTAGATGGCAACGAGATTTGACTGATTCAACTTTACAACGAAACTTTGGACTCGTGTTTGGTCATTTCTATCTAGGTATCAAGTCTTTACAAAAAGGATTAGGGAAATTAGAAATTAAAGAAGAAAAACTAGCCACAGATCTAGAAGGCGCCCCAGAAGTATTAACCGAGGCTGTACAAACCGTTTTAAGAGCTTACGGTCATCATGATGCCTATGAGCAACTTAAAAACTTTTCACGCGGGCAAGCACTTAATTTAAAGCAAATTTATGAATTTGTGGATCAGTCAGAGTTACCTCCTGAAGAAAAAGCCAAACTTAAAAAACTTACGCCGGCTACCTATACCGGGTTAGCTGAAGCGCTAGTTGATAAATTTGTGGTTTAATCAAATGATTTTCATTGGCGTTGGTTCTTCTGTCGGTAATGCCGAGGTGCAGTTTGCCAAAGCTGAAGCAGATTTGAAGCAAAAGGGGGTTTTGGTGTTGAAAAAGTCAAAACTACTTAAAAATCCTCCCCAAGGTGGTGTGGCGCAAAATGAGTTTACCAATGCCGTTTGGCAGGTTGAGTTCCCAGAAACTAAATGGGAAAAAATTAACTGCTGCCTATTACCTCAATCTAGGAGGCAAAAACTAAAAGCCTACAAGCTTCTGGACCTCCTTCAGTCAGTGGAAAAAAACGCCGGCAGAACCAGAGACAAACACTGGGAAGATCGCACCTTAGATCTAGACATCTTAATGCTTAACCGGCTAACGCTAAGCCAGCAAAGGTTGCTATTGCCACATCCCCTTCTCGCTGAACGAAGCTTTGTATTGCTGCCGTGGCAAGAATTAGTCGACAAAGATTTTGAAATCCCTAAATTTGGAGTGATAGAGCAGCTTATTAAGCGCCTAACCTAATTGATCATGACCACTGAAGAAGCGATTCGAGCCATTTTAAAAAACATTGGAGAAAATCCAGATCGAGAGGGCTTGCTTGAAACTCCTGAACGTGTTGCCAAAGCCCATACCGAGCTATTCTCTGGTTACAACATTGAGCCAAGCTCCTTGCTTAAAACATTCACTAACGACGGTTATGATGAAATGTTGGTCGTAAAAGACATTGAATACTACTCAAACTGTGAACACCACATGTTGCCGTTCTTTGGGAAGGCGCATATCGCCTACATTCCGGATAAAAAAATCACAGGACTTTCAAAGTTACCAAGGCTTGTAGAAGTTTTTGCTAGAAGATTGCAAAACCAAGAAAGACTGACGGTGCAAGTCGCCGAAACCCTTATGGAAACACTGAGCCCCATCGGCGTAGCCGTTCAATTTACGGGGTTACACATGTGCATGTGCAGCCGAGGTGTTGGACAATCAAAATCTGAAACTATTTCGACCTGTTTTCGAGGAAAATTTAAAGAAGACCCCAACTTAAGGTCTGATTTTTTCAATCAAATTAAAACAAGTTAGAGCGTTAAACGCGATTTAGGTTCAATATATTGCACCGCCGGTTCTAAGACTGCCTTATTTTGTATTTGCCAATAAGCCGCGCTCCCAATCATGGCCGCATTGTCCGTAGAATATTCGATTTTTTTTGGAGTCAACATCTTTTTACCATAACGTTGCACAAAGTCTTTAAAAACAGAATTCAAATAGCTATTGGCCGATACACCTCCCACAAAATAAAAAGATTTTATTTCTGGATAAAGCTCAAAAATAAGGGCTAATTTCTTCTTAAATATACGCCCACAAGTTTCTTCAAAACTGGCACAAAGGTCGTTCACAAACCCATCTGAAAATGAGATGGGACTCAAGATAGCTAAAGATGAGCCGAGACTGATCTCTATCTTCTCTCTCTCTTTTTCGACCAATCGCCTTACGGCAGATTTAACCCCTGAGAACGAAAGATCAAGACTTCCTTTGCCTAAGTTTGGAATTGGTAAATTAAAAGCCTTACGATTTCCATGTATCGCTCTTTTAGAAACCTCCGGTCCTCCGGGATACCCCAGCCCCAGCATTTTAGCCAACTTGTCAAAAGCCTCGCCAATCGCATCATCAAGACTTCCTCCGAGTTTTTGCCAGACCATAGCATTACTCCAAAGATAAAATTCTGTGTGCCCCCCAGAGGCAGTTAGCACTAAAGCAGGGAATTTGATTTCTTCGATACTTCTCTCTAAAAACACCGAACATAAATGCCCATAGACGTGGTGAACAGGAATTAAAGGTATGTTATGTAGCAACGACAAAAAACTAGCCGCAGTGGTGCCACTAAGCAATGAAGTCTGTAAACCAGGCCCATAAGTGACCGCAATGTAATCTATATCCTTCATTTCCAGCCCGGACTCGGCTAATGCTTGCTCTAAAACTGGGCGCCATGCTTCGGCGTGCAGGCGCGCTGCAATTTCTGGCACCACGCCACCCCACTCATTATGTTCTAGCTGAGATACACGAACACTACTCAATACTTTGGTCCCATTTTCAACAATGGCCACAGCCGTATCATCACACGAAGTCTCAAAAGCTAAAATTTTCATACTCAACAAAAGATTATCAATATTTGGGTAAAAAAAAAGGCCGAAAATTTTCGGCCTCTCTTGGAGTAAGTCTGCTCTGTTTTGATAACTAAGAGCTTAAGCCCTCAGTTAAAATTAAGTTTAAAGGAGGGAAACTTAAATCATCACTTCAACCACCATATCGTTACGATATCTTTTATAAAGAATTCTCTCTGCCATCTTTTTCATCTCCGTCTCTAAGCCTTTTTCTGGTCGAGCGGGATCATATTGCCGATTCCACAAATCTTTTAATTCTTTTTCCAGTAGCTGGAAAATTTCATTTTTAGAGTCCGTATACAGAAAACCTCGTCCCCGAAGTTCCATGTTTTTTATTTTACCTTTGTCGTGATCCACACGAACAATAATAATCCCAAGTTCTGAAATATCCTGTCGTTCCTTAAGCACTCTTTCTGGTAGTTTTAAACCTTCTTGAATAAGTACATTTTTTTGTGGTATCGCTTCTTTTTCAGTCATAAGTCGAACTCCTTTTGAGCTTACAATCGCGCCTCTACCATTTTTCATCACGATCACATTTTCTTTTTTATACCCCAGATCACGCTCTACCATCTCTCCGTGACCTTTCCGCATATACACTTCTCCGTGAATCGGAGCCATGTATTTAGGATTCAAAAGTGCACACATCAACTTACATTCTTCCGCATTACCATGTCCAGAAACATGCGTATTCATATCATTATGATCAATGACTTTACAACCAATCTCGGCTAGATTATTAAGCACTGATACCACTGCCATAGTGTTTCCAGGGATCGGAGACGAGGCAAATACCACCGTATCTTCTTTCCGCAACTTAACCTTAGGGTGTGTTCCTGCGGCCATTCGAGTTAACGCGGCCAACGTTTCTCCTTGTGAGCCCGTTGAAAGAATCATTACTTTACTTGGATCCATTTTATCCGCTTTTGGATTCATGATCTGTAGTGTTCGCTCCTTACACTTTAAATAATTAAGTTTTCTGGCTACGGCAATATTTCGTTCCATTGAACGTCCCGATAAAAACACCGTTCGTCCGTCCGCCTCTGCGGCTTCAACCGCTTTTGCCACTCGGCCAATATTTGAAGCAAATGTAGCCATTAAAATACGACCTTTACTGTCTTTAATAATTTTCCCAACATCCTCAGCAATCACCCGCTCAGAGATAGTATGCCCTTTTTTAAGGGAGTTGGTAGAATCAATCATCCCAAGCACGACCCCATTACGCCCAATTTCGGCAATTCGAGCCAAATCGGCCGGCTGGTCATCCGCCGGGTTGTGATCAAATTTAAAATCTGAACTATCAACAATCGCACCATAAGGCGTGTTCACTACGATTCCCACTCCATCAGGAATAGAATGATTCACGTGGAAAAATTCAACTTCAAACTTTCCCGCTTTAATTTTAGATTTAGGGGTAATTTCTGTAATTTTAAGTTTGTTCCGATCAAGGTGTTCATCACACGTAAGCACTAGCAGTTCTTTCGTTAAACGAGTTGCAAAAAGTGGTGGAAACCCTAGTTCTGGCAGAATATAAGGTGCGCCACCAATATGATCTAAATGCCCGTGTGTATAGAACACCCCTTTAATTTTATGTTTATTTTTAACCAAATAACTTAAATCGGGAATTACCGCATCAACCCCTAAATGCTCCGGTGAAGCAAAAACAAGACCGGTATCAATAATAATAATGGTGTCATCCCATTCAATAAACATCATGTTCATTCCTACTTGTTCCATCCCTCCGATTGGTACGACTCTAATTTCGCCTGCCGGATTCGATTTGATAAAATTAGTTGGATGAAATTTGTCTCGCTTTTCAGCCGTTGGGCGATGATAAGACGGATCGTTATTCGTTGGTTTCGCCGTTAAATTCGGGCGACGAAATCCTCCACCCCCACTTTTTTTACCACCACCATTTTGGTTCCGGTTATTATTGTTTAGCCGTGATTTCGGAGTCATTTTCGTATGTGCGTTTGGAGTCAATTTAGCTATTTTAGATAAACCCACTGGCTTCGCATTTGCTGGTTTTACTGTCTCAACTTTAGACTCTGAGGCCACTGATTTTTCTGTTGAGGCTGGATTCTCAACTTTTTTTCTTCCAAAGAGTCCTTCTTTGTTCAGCCAATTACTTAGTTTGTCTTCTGACATTTTTAAAATGTATTAATTAATATTTGATTTAAGGTTATGACATCTTACAAAATTTATTTTTTTAGCCTCTCCTGTATTTTTTAAGGCGCTTCGAAGTTAAATTTGTACTCTGTCTTACCCGTTTGTCCGCTCAAAGGCGTAAAAGATGAGAATGGGTGCGA
>CAMZKS010000127.1 GCA_947311285.1 uncultured bacterium
CTTATTCACAACGATACCATAGGTAACATTACCATCTTCGGAGATAAATTCATAACAAAAATTTTCAGGAAGATAATTTGAGAAATTAACCTTAAACTTGATGAAAAACTGCGCCACTCTGACCTTAATCAAAAAAATCGCTTAAGTGCGGCAAGGTATAGTGGAATTGATCTTCACGCCTCCCTGCCAAACTCGTAAGGCCGGAGCATTTTTAACCTTTAATTATTATGAATACCACCGAATTAACTTTGGAAGAAAAACGACGACACACGGGCTCTCATATACTTTCTTACGCTGTTGGTATGGCGTTTAAAGACGTTAAGCGAGGGGTTGGTCCTCATACTGATACGGGCTTCTATCAAGATTTTGATTTTGGCAACCAAGAGGTGTCTGATAAAGATTTCAAAAAAATCGAAAAAAAGATGCGTTGGATTGTTAACAAAAATTTTAAAGTGATTCGAGTTGAAAAAACTCCCGCAGAGGCGCGAGCGTACTTTGCCAATGACGAGTATAAATTAGAATTAATTGATGAAATTGAAGCACGAGGAGAAATTTTAACCTTTCATAATTTTGTGAACGAAGGTGGTGAAGAGGTGTACCAAGACTTATGTATGGGCGGACACTTAGAATCAACGGGTGAAATTGGAGTCTTTAAGCTCACAAAAATGGCTGGGGCTTACTGGCGTGGCGATAGTGAGCGCACTATGATGAATCGTATTTACGGAGTAGCCTTTGAAGACGAAGCCGCCCTAAAAGCCTATGAAAAATTTTTAGAAGAAGCCGCTAAGCGCGATCACCGAAAGCTAGGAGCGGAATTAGATTTATTCACTTTCTCTGAGAAAGTTGGTTCAGGTTTGCCGTTATTCACGCCTAAGGGTGCGTTTATGCGCAATAAAATTAAAGACACGATTATGGATATTCAAAGCCAATACGGTTTTGAAGAAGTCTATATTCCACATATTACTAAAAAGGATTTATACGAAACTTCTGGGCACTGGGATAAATTTAAAGACGACCTATTCCACGTAAAAGGAAAAGGCGACACTGAGTTTGTGATGAAACCAATGAATTGTCCACATCACACGCAAATTTACGCTTCACAAATGCGTTCTTACCGTGATTTACCCATTCGTTACGCGGAGACTACAACTTGTTATCGCGACGAATTACCTGGTGAATTACTTGGCTTAAGCCGGGTTCGAGCGTTGACTCAAGATGATGGTCACGTTTTTTGTACGAACGACCAAGTGGGGGAAGAAGTACAGAACTTAGTAAAAGTGGTTCGTGAATTCTACACCAAGTTGGGAATGTGGGACGATGGTCAATTTTGGGTCAGCCTGTCGGTTCGCGATTCCTCTAATAAAGAGAAATACTTAGGAGAGGATAAATACTGGGACCAAGCGGAAGATTTTCTTGAACTCGTAGCCGAAGGCGAAAAATTGCCCTACAAAAGAGTGGAAGGAGAAGCGGCTTTTTATGGCCCAAAACTCGATTTTCAGTTTAAAGACGCCATTGGACGTGAGTGGCAATTAGCCACTATTCAATTAGATTTTGTTCAACCGGAACGATTCGGTCTTGAATATATCAATGACCAAGGACAAAAAGAACCTCCAGTAATGATTCATCGAGCGATTGCTGGTAGTTTAGAACGATTTATGAGTGTGATTATCGAACACTTTGCGGGTGCTTTTCCGGCTTGGCTGGCTCCGGTTCAAGTGCATATTTTACCAGTAAACCAAGTACACGAAAATTTTGCTTATAATTTAGCTCAGCAACTTAAAGGCGCTGGTGGACGAGTTGAAGTGTATGACCCATCGGACAGTTTGGGGAAACGAATCCGTAACAGCCAAACAAAAAAAATCCCCTACACGCTTGTAGTAGGTGATAACGAAGTAAATTCGGGGAAACTTAACGTTCGCTCATACGGAAAAGAAAAAGAAGAATTACTGGGACTCGACCAATTTATTGAGCTTTTAAACGCTTAAATGCTTGAATCTATTCCTATAAAATGGCGAGGGTACAGTCTGGCTACTTTAGCCATGCTGTCGTTTACCGTTGCCATTTTGTTTACCAAGTTGGGGCTTAATTTAACCAATGCTGATTTTTATAGTTTAGCCATTTGGGGATGGGGTATTGGGATGGTTGTCGCCACCTTGGGGTTTTATCTGCCGGTTAAATCTCAACGAACAACCCTGGTTCCTGATTTAAAACAGCATTATAAATTTTTTGGAATCATATCCGTGCTCACCGTTATTAACGGCGGCACGTGGTTTTATGGTATGTCACAAATTAATGGTGGCGTGGTCGCGCTGATCGATCAAAATGTGTTGGTATGGTCTTTTTTGCTGGGGGCTTTGTTCTTAGGAGAGCGCTTTAGTTGGCGTCAGTTATCGGCGATTGGTTTAACGCTTTTAGGTCTTGGTATTGTTTCAAGTCTTAAGGGGGAAGTAACCGCTATTGGGGTTTTAAGTTTGTTGACTTGTGGCTTCTCTATAGCGAGTCAAAGCCTGCTTATTAAAAAATATGGAAAACCCTTTAATGCTTTAGCCTTAACTTTTTGGCGTGGCTGGAGCATGGTGCTGGCTTCTTTGGCTCTAAGCCTGGCCTTAGGAAAATTCACTCTCAACATAGAACTACCCGCTTTAATGTCTGTTGGATTGGCTCAGTTTTTTGGCCTCTTTATGGGAAGAGCCGCCTACATTAAAGCCCATGAATATCTACCCATGTCTCAACTAAACTTTTTAATGCTTGGAATCCCTGTCACTGTGCTGTTTGCGAGTACTTGGCTACTAGGAGAGCCTTTGAGCTCGCAAAAGCTACTAGGTGCCGCCGTAATGCTTTGTGGACTCGTTTGGTTTATTAGTCGTAAAGCAAAACGATAAGCGCAGGCTCAATAAAAAAACCGTTAACAAAAAAGACCGCTCTCTAAGTTGAAAGTAACTTTAGAGACCGGTCTTAGCTAAAAGAGATTTTTACTAGAAAGGTAGGTCTTCTGGTTGAAGATCTTCTTTCGTCGGTGCGGGTTTTGCTGCCTTAGGGGCTGCATCGCTTCCTCCTGCTTTATCTGCATTAGGTTTCCACGTATCAACTTCTAAGTAATGTGTCATACCACCAGCAGATGGTTCTCGACGCTCCTTAACGTTCAAGTTAATCCAACCGTTGCTCATATTGGCCTGCATTTTTTCATCATCTTCAGCCGTAAGGCTTAGCTTCATTAGGTCACCGTATTGAGTGGTGATCTTCTTTCCGTTTCCAACATAAATTTTTTCTTCTGACATAATTTAGGGTAATTAATTCAGGCAAAGTATAAGAAAAATAATTTATGAAGGCGAGACAAAAGGCCAAAAGAATTCTTATTTACTGGATCACAATTTAAAATTGGGAAAGTAAGGTCTTTTTAAACACAAAAAAACCGACCCAAGGGGCCGGTTTGTAATTATAAGTTCTATCACCTCTGCCTTTCAGGCATCTCCTCTTAGTTGTAAGAGGAGAAAAAAGGTTAGTAACGAGCCAAGTGAGCAAAAGCTTTATTAGCTTGAGCCATTCGGTGTACATCTTCTTTTTTACCGTAAGCAAAACCAGTTTCGTTAGAAGCATCAAGCAGTTCTCCTGCTAGACGTTTAAACATTGGTTGTCCTTTCTTTTTTCGAGCCCCTTCTAGTACCCAACGGATACAAAGTGATTGTTGTCGTTTTTCTGTTACTTCCATTGGAATCTGGTAAACAGCGCCACCAATACGCTTCGCTTTAACCTCCATTGCCGGAGTTGCATTTTTAAGCGCTGTTTCAAAACACTTTAATGGATCATCTTGACCCCGTCGGTATAGTTCTTTAAGCGTGTCTCGCATGATTTTAACGGCCACTGTTTTTTTACCATTTTTCATCACGCAGTTTACAAATTTATCTTGAAGTGGATCTCCAAAAGAAAATTGATCTTGGTATTTTTTTCGTGCTTTCACCGGCTTATCTGTAGCTGATGATGTTTTAGCTGAGCTTTTTACAGGCGCCGCTTTAGCTTTTGGCGCTACTTTTGTTTTGTCTGACATAGTGTCTTAAATTAATAAATAAAATATAAAAGAGGGAGTAAGCTGGATTCTCAGCCTACTCCCGAATTTTTAACTAGTTTTTAGGTTTCTTGGCACCGTATCTTGAACGACTCTGTTTTCGGTTTTCAACTCCTTGAGTATCAAGTGTCCCTCGAACAATGTGGTAACGCACACCAATCAAATCTTTCACACTTCCTCCACGAATCATTACTACTGAATGTTCTTGGAGATTGTGCCCTTCTCCCATGATGTACGCATTTACTTCGTAACCATTAGTGAGGCGAACTCGTGCGATCTTCCGTAAAGCCGAATTTGGTTTTTTAGGGGTGGTTGTTGTTACTTTAATACAAACACCTCGTTTTTGAGGAGCTGGAGAATTAACGGCTTTATTTTTTAAAGAGTTAAAACTAGATTGTAAGGCCGGAGACTTAGATTTCCGAATTTTATCCTTACGAGGATTTCGAACTAATTGATTAATAGTTGGCATATTTTTTTCTTGGTTAAGCCTCTTTTGATAGGGGTTTATAATGTTTCCCTGCCGGGATCAGCCGACCGATGATAACGTTTTCTTTTAGACCGTCAAGCGTATCTATTTTCCGGGTTGTAGAAGCCTCTACTAACACTCTAATTGTTTCTTGGAACGAAGCGGCTGATAA
Source organism: uncultured bacterium (assembly GCA_947311285.1). GTDB lineage: Bacteria > Patescibacteriota > Gracilibacteria > UBA4473 > UBA4473 > JAACPJ01. Next base: position 4,702 of record CAMZKS010000127.1, read on the forward strand.
CCATGAATCAGTCCAAAGAGAGATTCTAGTTAGTCCTAATAATAGGCGTTCGTAACTTGCTACTGTTTTCTTCTTTTTCTTAAGAGCGGCATTAGCTCTCTCAACTTCAATAACATCTTTAATTTCTCCTGGTAGGTAATCAGAATCACCTCCGTTTAGGATTCTGACCTTCGAAGCCATTTGCTTAGAAATAATCTCAATATGTTTCTCATTAATATTCTGACCTTGAGAACTGTAGATATACTGAACTTCATACAGAATATATTCTTGTACTTTTTCCACAGAAGCCAGTTCCATTAGTTGTCGTAAATCAATATGACCAACCGTTAACGCCTGACCTTTTTCCGCAATTTCTCCATCCTTAATTTTCAACATCGTTCGATGTGAAATTATATAAGTTTTTTCAACTGCTTCAGCTTGCTTGATAGTGATACCTTCGGCTGAAACTTTAACGACCGTACCTTCGCATCTAGATTTAACATTTGATTTATCTTCAGTACTACGAGCGATAATTTGTTTCTCTCTAACTGTATCTCCTTTTTTAACCGCCGCTTCCATATTTAAGCTTAAGCTGTGAATATCTTCAACCGCACTGGCGGCTGAAACAATAATCTTCGTATCATTTTTTCCTTTCTTCACTTGAACCACGCCTGTAATTTCTGATAAAACGGCTGGGTTTTTAGGCGAACGAGCTTCGAATAATTCATCTACTCGTGTTAAACCTTGGGTAATAGAAGCGCCTTCAGTTGCAATCCCTCCCATATGGAAAGTTCGCATTGTAAGCTGCGTTCCAGGCTCTCCAATTGATTGAGCGGCAATAATTCCTACCGGTGTTCCAATCTCTGCCACTCGTCGGTTTCCTAAATCATGTCCATAGCATTTAGCACATACTCCGCCGAGTGTTTTACAAAACATTACAGAATAAGTTTCAATTGAACTTATTTGATGTTCGCGAATAAGCGCTACTTCAGCATCAGCAATAACTTGGTTCTTCTTAAGTACTGTTTTATTTTTTACTTTAACATCCGCTCCAATAGTTAAGCCGTACACTCTTTCTTCGAATGGTACACTTAGGAAGTCTGAATTTTCTCGAGTAATTGTTTTAAAGGTCGTCGTTCCACAATCAGCCTCTCGAACAATAATATCTTGTACACTATCTACTAAACGACGTGTTAAGTAACCAGCTTCAGCTGTTTTAAGTGCTGTATCAGATTTCCCTTTCCGTCCACCATGTGTGGCGATAAAGTACTCAAGAATTGTAAACCCTTCTTTAAGATTAGATTTAATTGGTAGTTCAATAGTTTTTCCGGATGGACTGGCTACTAACCCTTTAATTCCAGCCATTTGTGTAATTTGTCCCCAATTACCACGGGCACCTGAATCGATCATATAGAAAATATCATTCTCTTTATTATATTCTTCAATCATCTCGCTCGTAATATCTGATTTAATTCGAGACCAAATTTTGATTGTGTGGTTGTAACGCTCTTCATCTGTAATTAAACCAAAGTTAAATTGATCATTAATATGATTCACAATTTTTTCCGCTTTTTCTACCATTTCATCTTTATTTTTTGGAGAATGAAGATCATACGCTGAAACGGTAATTCCAGATGTAGTCGCATACTCAAAGCCAAGATCTTTAATTTTATCCGCTAGAATCGCGGCTACTTTAACACCCTTATAAGTGTAAGCGTGTGATAAAACATCTTTTAAAGCATTCTTATCAAATGTTTTATTTTGGTAGGGTGTCTCTTCTGGTAATACTTGATTAAAAATAACTCTCCCAACCGATGTTTCTATCATTTCACCTTTTATTCGAACATTAATTTTTGCTTGAAGATGAATTTGTTTTGTATCTAAAGCAAAAATAACTGATTCTTCTGTAGCAAAACTTCGTCCTTCCCCTAGTTTTCCTTCTAACATTTTAGTTAAGAAATAACACCCAAGTACCATATCCTGTGAAGCCGTAACAATTGGTTCACCGGCTGATGGTTTTAAAAGATTATTAGAAGACAAAATAACTTCACGCGCTTCTTTTTGAGCATTTTCAGATAATGGTAGATGTACCGCCATTTGATCCCCATCAAAATCAGCATTAAATGAAGCACAAACAAGTGGATGTAACTGAATAGCTTTACCTTCTACTAATCGAGGTTGAAAAGCTTGAATTCCAAGCCTATGTAAGGTTGGTGCACGATTTAACAACACATACCTTCCTTCAATTACTTCATCTAAAATATCCCACACCACTTTTTCTCCATTTTTAATAAGTTTTTCAGCACTTTTAACATTATGTGCAAGTTCAAAGCTAATAAGTTTTGAAATTACAAATGGTTTAAAGAGCTCTAAAGCAATCTTTTTTGGAAGACCACATTCACTTAATTTTAAAGTGGGGCCTACTACAATCACTGAACGTCCTGAGTAATCAACTCGTTTCCCTAATAGATTTTGACGAAAACGCCCTTGTTTTCCTTTCAGCATATCTGAAAGTGATCGCAATCGACGTCGTTGTACTTGATTTACCCCAGAACGAGAATTTCGTAC
>CAMZKS010000128.1 GCA_947311285.1 uncultured bacterium
AAATAGCACGAGTTATAAATTTAAACTTTATTCACAGAATTAGTAAACTCGCGCCCTCCATCTCATCTGGAATATCAATTTCTAGCAACTCGCAAATAGTCGGGGCTACATCTGCCAAAGTTCCTTCTGTTTGTAATTCCGGCTCCGTCCCATCGGCTTTAATGAGCCTCAAGGGCACTACGTTTTTTGAATGCGTTGGACACGGTGTCGTGCCATCTTCCATAAACATCTGTTCACAATTACCGTGGTCAGCGGTAATAATTAAGTCATAGCCTTTCCCCAGAACCACAGGAATCAGTCGCTGTAATTCACGTTCTAGCGTTTCTACCGCCATAATTGTCGCTGGAATATTGGCTGAGTGTCCCACCAAATCTCCATTCGCATAATTATGTACCACTAAGTTGAAATCTCGGTTTTTTATTTTTGCTAAAGTTTTTGTCGTGTGCTCGGCCGCCGACATTTCGGGGGCATCAGCATAATTTGCCACTTTCGGACTGTTAACTAAAATACGCTCTTCACCTTCAAACAGTTTTTTTCGCTCTCCCGAAAAGAAAAAGGTTACATGGTTCACTTTGTCCGTTTCTGCGACTCTTAGCTGCGTACCACCATTATCAGAAACTAATTGCCCTAAAGTATTTTTAATCGGTTCTGATGAGAGTGAGAATATGATATTAGCGCGATCATAATAGTTTCCAAAAACGCCAAAATTAGCCGGATTACACACAAACGAGCGCTTGAAGCCGTCAAAACTTTCATCACAAAATGCCGCCATAATTTGACGCATCCGATCGGTTCTAAAGTTAAAGCAAGTCACCACATCATCTTTCTTAATTTGTCCTTTTTTATCAAGCAACTGCGGCGGCAAATAATAGTCTGACTCACTTCCTGATTCATAAAAATCCTCTAAAATATTTTCCCAATTTTTGTTACTAGCTTCGTGATTTTTATTCGTTAGAACTGAATACTCATCTCCAGTTCGATCCCAATTAGTATCACGATCCATGCCATAAAATCGTCCTCCGACGGAGGCAATTGTTCCTACTTCATGTTTCTCAATAGTCTCTAAGTACGTTTTAGCGGTTCGCTCTGGCACGTCTCGACCATCAATCATTGGGTGTACATAAACTTCCGGAATTTTAAATTTCTTGGCCATTTTTCCCAGTCCAAATAGATGCGGCAAAAAACTGTGTATCCCGCCATCACTGGCTAAACCTAAAAAATGAATACGTCCATTATTTTGCGCTTTCGTAAATAAGGCTTTCAAATTTTCTTTTTCAAAGAACGTTCCCGCCTCTATTTCGTCGTTAATTTTAGTCAAAATATGTTTTACCGGACGCCCAGAACCAATCGTAACATGTCCGACTTCAGAGCCTCCCATTTGAAATTCCGGCAATCCCACGCTGTGACCATGCGCTTTAAGTTGTGCTATTTTATTCGCTGGCAATAATTGATCTAAAAAAGGTGTTTTAGCAAGAGAAATAGCATTCCCTTTTCCTTCTGGTGCTAAACCAAATCCGTCTAAAATAACGAGGTAAACTTTTTTCATCAAAAATATTGTAACGCTCTGTTGGTGTTCAAGCTAGAAAACTGATCGCTTATTTCATCAAATAATGATAAAATGGACTCGTAACATGAAAACAAAAATAGAAGGTATTTCAATATTTATTGCCATGGGGACTTCCCTCTTGGTTTTAAGCTTGGCGTTTGCGACTCTTACTTCTATTGCCCGATCTATCGATCAAGCTTCAAATATTCAACGAAGTACTCAGTTATTTTTTGCTTCGGAATCTGGGGCTGAAGCCGCGTTTTTTCATCATAACTCACGAGGCGCTGGAGTTAATTTTATTGGCACCCATCCCACTCAGAGTATTGCTCACCCAAGCATAAATGCTACTACTAATTGGACTATTGAAGGTCGTACTAGTCAGGTTGATAGTGCGCTTAACAACGATGCCACCATCGTTGATATCCTAAAAGAAGGACAAACCTACAAAGTACCACTCCAGTGGGACAAATCCACTAATCCTGGGGAAAATCCACCGAGCATAAGTTCTACTCAATACGATTCACCTGATAATTCATACGATTCATTAGAAATTCGTTTTTTTCAAACACCAGCGGATATCCCCAGTTCACAAGCTCTTACTGATTTTGAGACTCGATATGGTTTTCAATCCGATGCCTTTGATCCGCTGAAAGGTTCGTTTGATTTTGGCGACAATGGTGATGAAGCCATTCTAATTGATTGGTCCATTACTCGAAAAAACAGTGTTCAAGGAGTACAGACCTTTATTCCAACGAACAACCAAGATTGTGCGGGATACATTTCTGGTGCTGGAGCTGGTTATATTTGTGAGGATGATATTAAGATGACCCCCTCTGGCGCGTTGAGAATTACAACCAGCGACTCCTTGCCCGGCAAAGTTTTACCGGGTTCAAAAGACACTTCTCTTGATTATTTTTGGGACTGCCTTGCCGGCGCAGATAAGACAGTTTTGATTGGTGAAACCTGTAGTGACTACCAACTAACTATTCGTTCTTTATTAAAGCTCAATGACACCGTTAGTGGTGCTAAAGTTCCGGGGATTCCGTTTCAATTAAAGCTCCAAGTTCCTGGTGCTATTCCAAAACACTTCCCCCTTAACACTTACACCGTAGTATCCGATGTAGAGTTAGAAGATTTTTCTCAACGCATCGAAATAGAAATTCCAGAAAGAACTTCTATTGGGGCTTTCGATTACGTTATCTTCGATTAGTGTTTAGCTGATTTTAGTTCCAACATCTTCTCCACAGACTACTTTTAGAATATTCCCCGGTTCCATTAGCTTGAAAACCACTATCGGCATTTTGTTATCACGACACTGCGCAATCGCCGTAGCATCCATAACTTTTAAGCTTTTTTCTAAAACCTCATCAAACGTAACTTCACTGTAACGAGCCGCTGTTGCATCTTTTTTAGGGTCCGCATCATAAACCCCATCAACGTTAGTAGCCTTCAGCAATACGTCGCATTCAAGTTCTAACGATCGCAAGGCCGCTGCAGAATCTGTTGTAAAATAAGGATTCCCCGTACCAGCCGCACAAATCACAATTCGACTTTTTTCTAAATGACGCTCAGCTCGACGTCGAATATAACTTTCTGATACCGACGGAATATCAAGCGCAGAACAAACTCGCGTGTAAATACCACGCTTCTCTAAATGAGCTTGCAGCGCCACTGAGTTCATAACCGTTCCTAGCATGCCAATGTAGTCCGAAGGCACACGATCAATTCCCGAGTCAGCGTTCTCACTTCCTCGCCAAATATTCCCAGCACCAATCACAATGGCAATCTCAACCCCTAACTGGTGAACGGCTTCTACTTCTCCACAAATTTGATCTAAGATTTTATAATCAATCCCAAACTCTTTTTTGCCCAACAAAGCTTCACCCGACAGTTTTAACAGAATACGTTTATATTGTGGTTTCATCGCCGCCGAGTGTAACCCCATACGGTCCCTCTAGCAAGCATATTTAATTCAGAACGCCCGGCTTCCTTTCATAAATTTAATTTCAAAATCGAATTATTAAGTTCTTTTAAAATAAAAAACAAGAAAGTCAAAAAACTGGTTATTATCGCTTGCCATAAAGGCTTTTTCCTCTACGGTGTCGCTGAAGAAGTAAATAAATAATTATGACTAAAACTTTCGCCGATCTAGGCTTGTCACAATCTGTTCTCGACGCCATTGCTAAAAAAGGCTTTGAAGAACCAACAGAAATTCAAGCAAAAACAATTCCACTGTTACTGGAATCTAAACAAGATGTAATTGCTCAAGCCCAGACAGGAACGGGCAAAACCGCTACCTTTGGTTTAGTGTTTACCGACCGTTTAACGCCGGGTAAATCTAAAGCCCCTCAAGCTATTGTGCTCGCTCCAACCCGCGAGCTAGCCGTACAAGTAGCCGAAGAAATCAACTCGCTTAAAGGCGATAAGCCTTTGAAAATAGTACCAATTTATGGTGGACAATCTTGGAGTATGCAACAAAAACATTTACGAGGAGGGGTGGATATCGTCGTTGGAACCCCTGGTCGAGTACAAGAGCATTTAGATCGAGGAACATTAAAATTGAATGAAGTAGGGTACTTTGTATTAGATGAAGCGGACGAAATGCTAAACATGGGTTTTGTTGAAGATATTGAAAAAATATTAGAGCACGTAAACCCAGACCGGCAAGTCCTGCTATTTTCGGCGACAATGCCGAGCCGCATTGCAAATCTCGCTAAGAAGTACATGCGAAACGCAGTGATGATTAAAACCGAGAAAGATGGAATTGCGAATAACTCCGTTGATCAGATTTATTTTGAAGTTTTACAACGAGATAAATTTGAGGCTTTATGTCGAATTATTGATGTAGAAGATGACTTTTATGGAATTATTTTCTGTCGTACTAAAGTCGAATGTGATCAGGTTAGTAAGCAATTAAGTGATCGTGGCTACAGTGCCGCGGCCATGCATGGCGATGTCTCACAAGATTTACGAGAACGTATGCTACGCAGCTTTAAAAGAAAAACGACCGAAGTGCTAGTGGCAACTGACGTTGCAGCGCGAGGAATTGATGTAAATGATTTAACACACGTTATTAATTACAGCTTGCCACAAAATTCTGAAAGTTACGTTCACCGAATCGGACGAACGGGAAGAGCGGGCAAAAACGGTAAAGCCATCACGCTTATTACACCCGCTGAATTTAGAAAACTACGAAGTTTCGAATACGCGGCTAAAGCGGAAATCACCAAACAGATGATCCCAAATAGCAAAGACATGGTGAAACTTAAAAAAGAAAAACTATTAAAAGAATTAGATGAAATTTGTGCCGATCAAGAAAGTTTGTCCACTTATGAAGAATTAGCGATTGAGCTATTCGAAGAAAAAAACCCATTAACCATTATCGCTTCATTACTAAAACACCGCTTTGCTAAGGACTTAGACGAAAAAGCTTACCGGAATATTGCAGATACCCCTAAAGGAAGAAATACCCCCGTAGGAGGGCGAGCAAATACTCGGTCAACCTCTAGAGGCCCAGCCGAGGTTGGAACGACTCGATTGTTCTTAACCACTGGTCGTAAAGATGGAGCCAATCCGGGGAAAATTCTACACATGATTGATACCGAGTTTGGCGTTTCAGGTAATAACGTTGGTCGAATCGACATTATGGATTCATACTCATTCATCTCGGTGCCCTTTAAAGAAGCGGAAATGATTCTTGAGTCTTTCAATGAAATCAAAAAGAAAGGTGGTTTCTCTACCGTTCGAGTTGAAAAGGCGAGCGAAGATAAGCACCCAGATCGTTATGCGAGCGGAAGACGTAGAAAATCAAGCAACCGTGGTGGCTACAAAGGGAAGCCTCGAACCGGCAACAAAGGTCCTGGTAACTACAAAGGCAAAAGAGACTAATACCTTCACCATTAAATTCACAGCTGAGGGTTTCAACCCTCAGTCACAAAAAAAGACCGATTAAATAAATCGGTCTTTTTTTAATTTATGCCCTATTCGCCATTCTCTTATTCGCTCTTATATTCCTTATCAATCTTAACCGCTGCAATGTGTTCTGCATTCTCAAGCAGTGTTAAACAATTCGTTCCGGGTCGCACTATTCTAAAACACTTACCCGCTTCTTTATATTTAAGCGCTACTGAGTCAATAGCCTCAAGCGCTGAGAAGTCCGTAACTTTTGCATATTTTAAATCTAAAATAACTGACTTCGGATCATCATTAATCTTAAATAAATCCTTAAAATTAAGTACGGAACCAAAAAATAAAATCCCATCTAAACGGTAAACCTTACAACCATCCTTACGAGTGAACGTCGTAAACTCTAAACGTTTCCCTTTCTCCCAAGCAAACATCACTGTCGACATCAATACCCCAATAATAACCGCTGTTGCTAAGTCTAAAAACACCGTTGCAATACTTACCGCCGCAATCACAACGTAATCTTGCAGTGGTATTTTTTTACCATATTTCAAGCTCTCCCATTTAAAGGTAGAAACCACCACAATAAACATAAGCCCAATTAAACTAGCTAGCGGAATAGCGTTTACCAATTCTCCACCAAACATAATAAAGGCGAGTAACGCCATAGCCGCCACAAGCCCTGCAAAGCGAGTACGCCCGCCAGACTTAATATTAATAATAGATTGTCCAATCATCGCACACCCCCCCATACCGCCTGTAAACCCACTGGCAAGATTCGCAAAGCCTTGAGCAAAAAATTCTTTATCCATTTTTCCTTTTGTATCGGTCATATCATCTACCACTCGCAAAGTAAGGGCGGCCTCCGTAACCCCCACTAACGCCGCAATAAAGGCATAAGGAAAAATAATTTTTAGCATCTCCCAGTTAAGCCCCAATCCTGGCAGATGAAAACCAGGCAGATCGCCTTCTAGTTTCATACCGGCAAAGTTCTCCACCGTAGTAAGATGATAAATCCCATATTTATCTAGCAACATGGCAATAATCGTAACCGTCGCAATTCCAACCAAACTAGAGGGTACGGCTTTAGTGATTCGTGGAAACCAAGCAATAATTGACATCGTAATAAGCACAAAAACCAACATAATTCCCATATCTAGTGCCGGCAACCAGACTTCATGCACTGTTTCAATACCATTCACCAGTATCGTTTCTTTCGTTTTAAACTGCTCCCATTGGGCTAAAAATATTACCATGGCCAGTCCGTTCAAAAAACCAAGCACTACCGAATGCGGAATAATTGAAGTAAACTTACCCAGTTTTGTCGCTCCCATTAAGACCTGTAAAATTCCCATTAATACCACCGTCGCAAATAAATACTCTAAACCATGAGCCGCAATAAGGGGCGCTAATACAATAGCAATCGCCGCAGTAGAGGCACTAATCATACCAGGTCTTCCGGTAAAAATAGCGGCCACAAAGGCCACTATTACCGCTGTTTGCAAACTTAATAAAGGACTCACTCCGGCCACAAAGGCAAAAGCAATCGCTTCAGGAATCAAAGCCAAGGCAACCGTAATACCGGATAAAGCGTCATTTTTAAAGTATTTTTTATTCTGATTGAAAGCCGTAATTAATTTGTCCATTTGTTTAAAAAGAGCCCCTAGAATAAGGTTCAAAATCGAAACAAAACATAAGCCTAAAACCAGAAACGTAAAGACAAAGCCGGCTTATTGGGTCTCTTAATTACGCGTCAAAACTTCTGAACGTTTTCTAAAAATTCTCGCTTGTCTGTTTGCCGTTCTATGACTATGTTAAATATCGATGGGCATAAAAGACGGTCGAATTCGAAAAAACGTATTAATCGGCGCCACGGTTCAAGTGGTTTTAAAAATAGATCAATCAAGCAGCAAGCTCACGAAAGGAGTGGTCGCGGAAATATTGACGCCGACAGCCAAGCACCCACACGGCATTAAAGTTCGCCTTAATAGCGGACAAATTGGCCGAGTACGTAAAATTTTATCCGCAAAAAAAAGAACTGGTGGTCCAGTAGAGGACGCACCAATTATGCCAAAAATAAAGTTAATGCCTTGGGAGTCGTACGATGACTAAGCGTCTCAAACTTTAAACCTAATCTATTCAAAGTGTGACAAATGAAACGCCACATGGTCTTCTAAAAAACTCGCTATAAAATAATAGCTGTGATCATAATCTTCTATCAAATTCACTTCTAATTTTTGGTTATGTGCCTCACACACCGTTTTAAAATTATTAGTTAATAACGACTCTGGATAAAATTCATCCGCCGCTCCTTGATCTATTAATAATTCCGTTGGGTGCCTATGGCCTGACTTAATTAACTCGCACGCATCATAAGCTTTCCACGCCTCTTTATCATTCCCTAAATAACCTTTAAAGGCTTTTTGTCCCCAAGCACATTGGGTAGGGTTCACGATTGGCGCAAAAGCCGAAACTGAACCGTATTTTTCAGGGTTTTTTAAACCGATTATCAGGGCTCCATGCCCACCCATCGAGTGCCCCATAATGGAGATCTTATCCGCTGGAACTTTAAACTCGCTCTGTAAGAGTTCGTAAATTTCTTCATTCACATAATCATACATTTGGTAATGATCTTTATACCCCTCTGTCGTGGCGTTTACATAAAATCCGGCCCCAGACCCAAAATCATAATCCTCATGTTCCCCCGGTAAATCTAAACCACGAGGCGAAGTGTCAGGGCAAATAATCATAGTTTCGCCTCCGGCTAAAATATTTTGAATCCCAGACTTTTCCATAAAGTTCGCTTCAGTACAAGTTAGACCTGATAACCAAATAATAGCTGATTTTGGCGTTTCACCAGACTGTGGCAAAAACACCGAGAAGTTCATCTGGGTCTTAGTTTTAGAGGCATCGTGACTGTAAAATCGAGTTTCTCCGCCAAAGCCAGTATGTGATTTATTAAGCTTCATGATCAAAATTAATAACCGATCTAATAGCCTTCCCTTCGTGCATTAAATCAAAGGCTTTATTAATGTCTTCTAGCGGCATGGTGTAAGTCACCATATCATCTAGGTTAATTTCGCCAGCTTGGTATTTTTCTACTAATCCCGGTAATTCCGTTCGGCCTTTCACCCCGCCAAAAGCACTTCCACGCCAAACTCTACCCGTTACTAACTGAAACGGTCGGGTAGATATTTCTTGTCCACTACCGGCCACCCCAATAATAATCGATTCGCCCCAGCCTTTATGACAACACTCTAAGGCCGATCGCATAATATTTACATTTCCTACACACTCAAACGAGTAATCTACACCACCGTCCGTCATTTCTACAATTACCTCTTGAATAGACTTGTCGTGACTTTTAGGATTCACAAAATCAGTCGCGCCAAGCTTCATGGCCATCTCTTTTTTTCCGTCATTGATATCAATCGCAATAATCCGACCGGCTTCCGCCATTACAGCACCTTGAATAGCCGACAAGCCAATGCCTCCTAAGCCAAATACGGCCACCGTGTCGCCTTTTTCAACCTTAGCGGTATTCAACACCGCCCCAATACCAGTGGTTACACCACACCCAAGCAAACATACTTTTTCTAAATCCGCCTCTGGATTAATTTTTGCTAACGAAATTTCGGCAATCACCGAATACTCTGCAAAAGTAGAGGTCCCCATGTAATGAAAAATTGGTTCACCATTCTTCGAGAATCTGGTCGTACCATCAGGCATCAAACCTTTCCCTTGGGTTTCTCTTACTTTTTGACACAAATTTGTTTTACCAGACGTACAAAACTTACACGTTTTACATTCTGGAATATAAAGCGGAATCACATGATCACCGACTTCAAGGGTCGTCACTCCTTCCCCAATGGCCTCCACAATTCCACCACCTTCATGGCCTAACACACAAGGGAAAATCCCTTCTGGATCATCACCTGACAGCGTAAATGCGTCGGTATGGCAAACCCCCGTTGATTTCATTTTCACTAAAACTTCTCCGGCCTTTGGCCCTTCTAAATCAATTACCTCAATACTCAAAGGCTCACCCGCTTTCCACGCTACCGCTGCTTTAATTTTCATGTAAAAGTCTTAATAATTCAGAGAAAGTATAGTTATTTTCAAAAAAAGCACTCTTTAAATAAAAGGGATAAATTTATTTCAACTACTGGGAACGGCCTTCATCGAAAGTTGAATTTTCCCGTTATCCATCGACAACACTTTCACCCTCACCCGTTGCCCTACTTCCAATTCTTCGGCCGGATTGGCTATAAATTTGTTAGCTATTTGCGAAACATGCAGCAAGCCGTCATTTTTAAGCCCAATATCAACAAACGCTCCAAACGCCACCACATTGCGCACTACCCCAGCCACAACTGAACCTTCGATTATGGAGTTCGGATCGATTTTTTCTTGCGCTTTTCGATGCGAAGAATGAATCCGCATATCTTTCCCAATTTTATCATAAGCTTCAGCTATGAACTCAAGAGTTAGAGCCGTCACTTCAACATAAAGCTTTCTCATTTCGGCTTGATGCGTGTTAAAAACGTCTTCTACCAAACCTTCGTTTTGGTGCTGTAAATAATACCGGGCTACTTCATACTGATTTGGGTGAATATCGGTATTATCCAATACTTCAGAACTTTCTGGTACGCGCAAAAACCCAATCGATTGCTCATAAACTTTAGCCGACAGCACTTTTTTAAGAGCGGCTCGTGAGGCATAAGGGCGATACTTAAATATCTTTTTCGCAGCCCGTTTATCAATCCCCGCAATATGATTAAGCACATAACTTGAAGCGGTATTTACATTAATCCCCACTTTATTAACCACATCTTCCACCGTGTAACCCAGTCGTTCTTCCAGTTTTTTAACCGGCATATCATGCTGATACATCCCAACACCAATCGCCTCCACTGGAACTTTCACCAACTCTGATAACGGATCAATATACCGACGCCCAATAGAAATCGTCCCTCGATCTAAACTATCGAGTTCCGGAAACTCTTCTTGAGCGATTTTAGAAGCCGAATAAACCGAAGCACCAGACTCATTCACAATATAAACTTGAATCTTGGTAACGTTTTGAATCAAGTCTAATGTTGCATCCGTTCCCGCTCCATTGCCTAGCACAATTGTCTCTACTTGATACTTATTTATAAGGGTTTCAAGGGTCGCTTCAGCCTTGGCCGCTTGATGCAAAAAGATTTTATCAAAATGAACCGGAGTCCCCAGTGCGTCCAAAATCACCACCTTGCATCCAGCCCTGTACCCAGGATCAATCGCTAAAATAATTTGACCATACTCTGGACGAGTCATCAACAACCCCTCCAAATTAGAACGAAAAGAGGCAATAGCGTCATCTTCAGCCGTTTCTGATAGATCTGTTCTGATTTCATTTTCAAGTGATTTAAACAGCGTCGTGTAACCGTCTTTAAAAGCCGACAAAAGCAGCTCTGTCCCCTCGCCTTGATATTTTATATCTCGAAAATATTTCTGCTGCGTTAAACGCTCCATCACTTCAGTCTTGTCGATTTTAACATTTAGTATCCCTAATTGTTCCCCTCGGTTAAGGGCTAATATTTGGTAAGGTTTCAAGGCTTTAAAGCTTTTGTTAAAATCAGCGTAAAGTTCAAACTTAGAGATTTGTTTGGCGTCTTTTTCTTTTAGTTTTTCCAGCATTTTTTCCGACTTCTTTTTAGAAGTCACTCGTGAATCATTAAGCGTTTCCCGCTTCAGGAACGACCGAAGTTTTGGCTCCGACGAAACCTCTGCCGCAATAATACATTGAGCGCCTTCCAAAACTTCTTCTAACGAATGTTCATTTAAAAGAGCCCCAAACTCATTTTTAATACTCGCTTCCTCGTCGCCTTGTTTAATTTTTTCGGATACTAGCCCAAACCCTTTCTCAATCGCCATCATCGCCTTGGTTTTCTTTTTAAGCCGGTAAGGTTTATAAATTTCCTCCACTTCTTTAAGGGTTTGGCAGTTCTTGATTTTCGCCAGCAAATCATCACTCAATTTTTCTTGTTCCCTGATCCCGTTAATTGCTGTTTGTTTCGCTTTATACAAACTCTCTCGTTTAGACTTTTGTGCCAGAATTTCCCGAATATCTTCTTCGTCCAAGTTTCCGGTTCGTTCTTTTCGGTACCGGGCAATAAAGGGGACTGTATCTCCTTCTTCAGTCATCGCTAAAATTACTTCTACTTGAAAAGGTTTAAGCGATAACACGTAGGATATTTCTTTAATATAATTAGGTTCTGGCAACATGTTTTGATATTTAGATTCGTCAAGGAGAGTGTAGGACTAAACCGACGAGATACTAAAAAAAACTTCCCATATTTTAGTTCAAAACTATTTTTATATTTTTTCTATAAATTAACTGGCTCTTGAACGTGATTGAACGCTCCTTTTTGAAGCTTTCAATGCTTTTTCTTTCGCTTTTTTAACGGCAAGGATTTTAGCCGCTCGCTCCTGCTCTAACTTCGCATACTGTAAGTCTAAAAGTTTTTTTTGTTCGGCCCGTTTTCGTTGCTGATCCAATAATCGTTGTTGTTCAAGTAACTTCTCTGCCTCTTTTTTTACTTGTTCTTTTTTTAATTCATTCTGACGAGCCAGTTCTTCGGCTCTTTTTATGTCCGCTATTTTATTTCGATCTTGCTCAAGTTTTTTTTGTAGCAAAGCCGCTTGGGCCTTCTCTTGTCTTTCTTTTTTTTGCATAGTCACAGCCCTTTGTTCTTCTTCGATTTTTTGTCGTGCCACTTCCAATTGTTTCTTAGCCGCTAACGCTGCAACTTTTTTTTGTGCAGCAATTCTCTGTTCTTCTTCAATTTTTTGTCTAAGTTTTTTATATCGCATAACTTCAAGTGCTTTCTCTTCTTCTTGCTTTTTAAAAGTTGAAAAATCCAGAGGTAAAGCCGAAAGCCCTTCTAATTCTAAAATTTTTCCAGACTGGGCATTAAATGCAATCTTTTTTTGTTTCCCCTCTTTTTGTAAAACTACAAATAAAGCTGGCTGAAAATTTTTTCCTCCATACCAAGAATAGAGTGGTTTTGCCTCAAGCTTTCTCCTTGCAAACTGCTCTATTTCATCCTTAGCTAAAATATTTGAGATGAGACCTTTCTCAATCAATATTTTTCCTAGAGATTCCTGAAAGAGCAAAATAGCCCCTATTAAAAATGTTATCAAAAACAAACTAATATTTTTTACCCAACAAGTTCTTTCTTTTGGGTGAGTAAAGAAAAACACAAAGAAAAAAAATAACACTACACCAAAACCGATAAATAGCCTGCTTATCATGTTAAATTTAGATTTTTAAGAAAATTGCTCGAAAAACACTTTATTGTCCGGAACCCTTTTTTCTTTCAAAATTACTCGAACCGAATCAACCATCTTAGGGTTCCCACAGATATAAAACTCTGCTTCTTTAGGAAATTCACTCCTAATAATATGATCTGTTACCCGCCCCTTCTCTCCTTTCCAATTTTTAGAAGGTCTAGAAAGGGAGTAAGATAAAAATAAACCTTGGATATTTTTCAGTTCTTCCCATAA